>JAYVLW010000571.1:0-19922 GCA_043759315.1 Myxococcales bacterium | reverse complement strand
TGTCCGGCGGAATAGCAGAGATCCCACGCAAGGGTGGCGACTTCCTGCTCCGTCACCTCATGACATCACGCGCGGTGCGGGGTTCACACCTAGTCGTCGAGCATGTTCGCGAGGTTACCGAAGAAGCTCTGAACCTCGGCCTCGGGCACCTTCTGGCGCGCTTCCTCGCCGATGTCGCGCACTTCATAGAGCTCCTCGGGGATCTCCAGGAGGAACCGCGACGGCGTGCGCGGTACCGAGCGCCCCCGCGAAACGCGCGTGCAGGCGCGCGTCAGGTACAGCTTGCGCTGCGCGCGCGTGATGCCGACGTAGCACAGCCGCCGCTCCTCGCTGATGTCGGTCGCGTGATCCGCATCGAGCGCATCGGTCGCCTGCGGCTGCAGGGTGCGGATGTGCGGCAGCAGCTCCTCTTCGAGACCGATCATGAAACACACCGGGAACTCGAGGCCCTTCGCGCCGTGGAGCGTGGTGAGCACGACCTTCGGCCCGGGGATCTGGTCCTCTTCTTTCGAGGTCTCGAGCGACAGCATGCGGAGGTACTCGGCGAGATCCTCCTTGCCCTTCCCTCGCTCGGCGAACCGCTGCAGCGATGCATAGAGCCCTTCGACGTTGTCGATCCGGCGCTGCGCCGCCGCCATGCTGCCGGACGCCTGACGCAGATCGTCGTACAGCTTGATGTCCTCGACGAGAACCTTCGTCGCGCTCACCGGATCCATGCCGCTCTCGATCGCCGCTGCGAGCTCCGACACCACGTGGATCAACTCGAGGATCCCGTTGCGCGCGGCGCCGCGCAGATCGCCGACATCGACGGTCATGCCCGGCCCGCCGTCGTCATCGCTCGACAGCGCGTTCGTCATCCCGGGCAGCGTGCCGGTGCCGGTCACTGCGCTCTTGCACGCATCCCACAGCGACGCGTGCTTCGCCTGCGCGGCGAGCACGAGCTTCTCGACCGTGGTCGCGCCGAGGCCGCGCGCCGGATAGTTGATGATCCGACGCAGCGCCAGCTCGTCCTTCGGGTTGAGCGCGACGCGCAGGTACGCGAGCACGTCCTTCACCTCCTTGCGCTCGAAGAACTGCTGCCCGCCGTACATCACGTACGGGATGCTCGCCGCGCGGAGCTCCTCCTCGATGATCTTCGCCTGCAGGTTCGAGCGGTACATGACCGCGACCGAATCCCAGCCGCGGCCATCCGCGTGGAGCTGATGGATCTCCTTCGCGACGAACTTCGCTTCGTCCTCGGGCGTCGCCGCGACCGCGTGCGTGATGATCTCGCCATCTCCGATCTGCGACCACAGCGACTTGCCGTGGCGCTGCTTGTTGTTCGCGATCACCGTGTTCGCGGCCGCGAGGATCGTCTTCGTGGACCGGTAGTTCTGTTCGAGCTTGACGACCTTCGCACCCGGGAACATGTCGGCGAACCGCAGGATGTTCGTCGGATCCGCACCGCGCCAGCTGTAGATCGACTGGTCGTCGTCACCGACCACGCACAGGTTGCCGTGCTCGGCGACGAGGTGCTTGACCATGCGCAGCTGTGCCGCGTTCGTGTCCTGAAACTCGTCGACCATGACGAACTGGTACTTGCCCGCCCAGCGTTCGCGCACCTCGGTGTGCTTCTCGAACAGGCGCACGGGCTCGACGATCAGGTCGTCGAAGTCGAACGCCGCGCACGCGCGCAGCATCTCCTGGTACTTCGGGTAGACCTCGCTCGTGATCGCGTCGTAGTCGTCGGCCGGATTCCCCTCGAAGTCCTCGGCGGCGATGAAACCATTCTTAGCGAGCGAGATCCGCGTGAGGATCGCCTTCACGTCGAACCGGCGCTCGCCGTCACGCGTCATGCTCTTGACGTGCCGCAGCGCCTCGCGCACCGCGCCCATCTGGTCGGACTGGTCGTAGATCACGAAGCCGCGCGGCAGCCCGAGGGCCTTGCGCTCCTGCTTGAGGATCATCAGGCCGAGGGCGTGGAACGTGCCCATCGTGAGCTGCCGCGTGACAGACTTGTCCCGCACGATCCCCGCGACGCGCTCGCGCATCTCCTCCGCGGCCTTGTTCGTGAAGGTCACCGCGCAGATCGCCTGCGGTGGAATCCCCTGGGCGAGCAGGTGCGCGATCCGCATCGTGATCACCCGGGTCTTGCCCGAGCCGGCGCCCGCCAGCACGAGGAGCGGACCACCGAAGTGGCTCGCCGCCTCCCGCTGCGGCGGGTTCAACTTCGACAGGTCGACCACGGACCGTGCACGCTACGGATCGGGACGTGCGGCGTCAACGGGAGTAAACTCGAGTCGTGAGCCGGTACGAAGCGCTCGTCGCGGCGTTGCGCGCCGAGTTCCCGACGTTCCGGATCGTCCGGAAGGACCAGTCCGCGCTCCACCGGGCGATCGACGTCGCCCTCAAGATCGTGACGCTCGGCAGGATGCGGACCTACCTCGATTCGTTCCAGACGACGATCGGTCGCACGGTGTACGTGACCCCCGACTGGGACTCGATCGATCCCGACGAGCGCTACGTGACCCTCCGTCACGAAGCGGTCCACCTGCGGCAATTTCGCAAGTTCACCCTACCCGGCATGGCGCTGCTCTACGTCCTGCTTCCCCTGCCCATGGGCCTCGCCTGGTTTCGGGCGTACTTCGAGAAGGAGGCGTACGCCGAGAGCATCCGCGCCGCGGCCGAGGTGTGGGGACCCGCCTACCCGCGCCGCCCGGCGTATCGCGCCTACGTGATCGGGCAATTCCTTGGTCCGTCCTATGGCTGGATGTGGCCGTTCCGAGCACAGCTCGAACGCTGGTACGACCAGGTTCTGGCCACCGCCGCGCCTCCCTTGTAGGTTATTGTTCAGGCAGCGTTTTGGACGAGCTTGCGAGTCGATATTGAGCGATCCGATCGTAGGCATCGACCTAGGCACCTCGAACTCGGTGGTCGCGCACGCCGACGAGACGGGGAACGCCCGCGTCCTCGCGGACGAGGGTGGCTACAAGATCCACCCGTCGGTCGTGTCGTTCCATCCAAACGGCGGCGTGGTCGTCGGCGCTGCGGCAAAGCAGCGGAAGGTCATCGACCCGGCGAACACGATCTACTCGGTCAAGCGCCTCATCGGCCGGGCCTATTCCTCGCCCGAGGTGAAGATCGCGAAGAAGCGGTCGCCTTTCCAGATCAAGGAGGGCGCGAACGAGCTCCCGCTGATCGTCACCCGTGGCGGCGAGTTCGCGGTGCCCGAGATCTCGGCGATCGTTCTCGACCACGTTCGCAACATCGCGCAGTACCAGCTCGGCGAGCCGGTCTCGCGCGCTGTCGTCACGGTGCCGGCGAGCTTCAACGATGCCCAGCGCTCCGCGACCGCCACCGCCGGAGCGATCGCCGGCCTCACCGTCGTGCGGGTGCTCAACGAGCCGACCGCTGCGGCCCTCGCGTACGGCAACACCCGCAACCTCAAGCAGACGATCGCCGTCTACGACTTCGGCGGCGGCACGTTCGATATCACGATCCTGAAGCTCCACGATCAGGTCTACGAGGTGCTCGGCACCGCCGGCGATACGTTCCTCGGCGGTGACGATCTCGACGAGCGCCTGGTCGACAAGATGGTCGGGAAGTTCCTCCAGGAGAACCGCATCGATCTGCGGACCAACGAGGTCTCGATGATGCGGCTCCGCGCCGTGGCCGAGCAGACGAAGATCGAGCTGTCGCGCAGATCGCGTGCCGTCGTGCGCGTCGACGAGATCGCGTACGGGCCGAAGGGCGCGCCGCTGAATCTCCAGATCGAGATCTCGCGCGACGAGTTCGTCTCCCAGGTCGCCGATATCATCGACCGCACGTTCCCCGTCTGCAAGGAGGCCATGAGCTACGCCGGGCTCAGCATCGACAAGATCGATGACGTGATCCTCGTCGGTGGAACGACGAAGATCCCGTACGTGCGCGACCAGGTCAGCAAGTTCTTCGCGAAGGCTGCACGCACCGACGTCAACCCCGAGGATGCGGTGGCGGTCGGCGCGGCATTGCAAGCGACATCGCTCGAGAGAATCCTCAGCCGCTCGTCATCCAAGAGCGTCCCGATTCCCGTCGCACCGGATGATGACGACGCGTTCGATGGCGAGACCAATACCGTCGACAACCTGACGCTCGGCACCGGCGTCGAGATGGACGACGAGGAGACGCAGACGGTGTCGCAGGCGAGCCTGCAGAAGCCTGACACGTCGTACTCGCTACCGCGGACGGGGACGCGCGAGGTCTTCGAGGGCAAGACACCTCCTCCGCAGACAACGCTCGCGCGGCTGAAGCCGGTCGCGCGGAGCACCGACAAGGGCGTGCCCACCGCTGCGCCGCAGTCGAAGACCATGGTCGCCGAAGCACCGCCGCGGGCCCCCACGCCTCCGCCCGTTCCGAGCAAGCCAGCGACGCAACGCGGGATGCCGGCCGTGCAATCCCCCGAGAGCCAGTGGGGCATCGGGGACGACTTCCAGACCAATCCAGCCGCGCAGCAGCCGACCGTCGTCGTCGGACCCGAGTTGCAGCCGGTGCCGACCGCATCGCCGCAGTCCACCACGCTGATGTCGTCGTCGCCCCCGCCGCCTGTGTCGACGTTCGAGCCGAGCCCGGCGAGTACTGCCAAAGGGTTCGCGCCGCAGCAGCATCCGGTCACGTCCGCGCCACCACCGACGCCCGCGTATCAGATGCCGACGCAGCGGGCGATGCAGCCGCCGCCGATGCAGCAGATGCCGGCGCCACCGCCGCAGCCGGCGTTCCAGATGCCGCCGATGCCGGCTCCTCCTCCGCCGGAGGCGGTGTACCGACCGCCGCCGGTGGTCCTCGATGTCACCCCGCGCAGCCTCGGGATCGCGACGGTCGCCGGTTACTGCGAGGAGCTGATCCGACGCAACTCGCGGTTGCCCACGGAGATGGTCAAGCTGTTCACCACGTCGCGCGACAGGCAGAATGCGGTGCGCATCGTGGTGTGCCAGGGCGAGTCGCGGCGGCTCGACAACAACACCGTGATCGGCGACCTCCGTCTCGAAGGGATCCCGGCGCGAGCGCGGGGCGAGACCTCGATCGAGGTAACCTTCCAGCTCGACGCGTCGGGAATCCTGCAGGTAAGCGCGCGCGACGCGCAGACCGGCCGCGAGCAGACCGCGCGGCTAGACCTCGTCGGTGGTGTTCGCGGCGAGGACGTCGCGGCGTCGCGTGAGCGCGTGCAGCAGTTGCGGCGCTAGCCTGTCCGGCAAAGGGGACCGGCGCTAACCTGTCCGGCAAAGGGGCAAAGGGGGACGGGGCAAAGGGGACCGGGGCAAAGGGGACGGTTTCAACTTACGCAACTTGCGATCGCTAACCCCACGAGTTGCCCAAGACTGGAGCTGTCCGGCAGCTTGCGATCCCCACGAGTTGATCAAGCTGGATGGGAGCGAGCAAACGCGCACTTGCAGATCGCAAGTTGCGTAAGTTGAAACCGTCCCCTTCCCGATAGGAACGAGCAATCACGCACTTGCAGATCGCAAGTTGCGTAAGTTGAAACCGTCCCCAGAACGGCGGGCGCGTCGGTGCTACTCGCCGCCGGCGTCCGGATCTTCGTCGCCGCCCTTGGCCTTCTTTGCCGGGGCGCGGGTCGTGGACTTTGCCGCACCCTTGGCTGCGGCGGTGTCGTCCTTCGCGTCGTCGCTCTCGATCGCGGCGCCTGCTGCGCCGCCGCCGCCACCCGTGCACCACGGAAGCTTGATCGCTTTCTTCTCGGCGAGCGTCTTCGCGTCCATCACCGCGAGCTCGCCGAGGCGAGGACCGCGCAGCATGACGAGGAAGTTCTTGCTGCCCGCGACCGCGGTCGCGCCCTGCAGGTGCGCGAAGCCCTTCTGGAGTGCGTCCTTGCACTTCGGCGTCACCTTGTCGTTCTCGTCCTTCCAGTACGCGTCCACTTCCTCGTTCTTGCACGGCGGCTTGGTCAGCTTACGCACGAGCTTCGACCGCTGGCCGCTGGCGGTCTCGTAGACGGTCAGGGTCGAGAACCCCTGCTCTGCGACGGCGACGCGGGTCTTGTCGAGCAGCGAGAACGAGCCACCGAACGTCGAGATCGGCTTTCCGTCTTTCGCGCCGATCGCCTCGATGCCACCGACCGGAGTGCCATCGGCCTTGAACGCCCAGACGGCCGAGAACGGGCCCTGATCGGTGCCTTCGACGAACAGCGTGTCGCCGACCCAGTGAACGGCGGCCGGGTCGTTCGTCACGCCCTTGTCGCCGCGGATCGAGAAGCTCGACTCGTGCGCCTTCGACGACGCGTCGTAGATGTGCAGGTCATCGCCGACGAGGACCGCGACCTTGCTGCCTTCGGTGTTCCACGCCATACGCGCCATCTTCGACGACGGAGCCTTGGCATCCTTCGGCAAGCAGAAGCCCCTAGCGCACCGTCCGTCGAGAAGCACGGAGATCCCGCGGCCCGGCAGAGGGGCGGCGGGCATGTAGGTCAGGGCGCCCGAGCCGAGGTCGATCTTCCAGCACGCGACCGGGCCCAAGAGGCGAGCCTCGTCGGTATCGAGAGCGCAAACCACGGCGTCGCTGCCGATCGCGGCGAGCTCCAGGCGCGGCGCGGTGTTCTCCTTGAGGCCCTGCGGCAGACAGCTCGCGCCCTCGGGGACAATGGCGTGTGCGGCCGCGACGCGCTTCTTCTCGCGATCCTCCTCTGACTCGACCGGCTTGACCGGGGTCGGAGGCTTTTTTGCCGTCACGGGCTTCTGCGGCGGCTTCTTCGATCCGCCGCCGCACGAGACCAGCGCGAGCGGCACGAGAACGCGAGCGATCATCCCTGAGTACCGAGCCATGCGCTCGTTTGTACGATCGCTAACCACCTGATACAAGGAGACGTGGCGCGCACCGCTGTGATCGAGCGAAACACGAAGGAGACGCAGGTCCGCGTCGAGCTCGGCCTGGACGGCACGGGCACGCGCGCGCTCCACACTCCGCTCCCGTTTCTCACCCACATGCTGGACGCGTTCGCGCGCCACGGGCTGTTCGATCTGACGCTCAAGGCAGCAGGCGACATCGAGATCGATGGGCACCACACGGTCGAGGACACGGGTCTCGCGCTCGGCAACGCGTTCGAGCAGGCTCTCGGAGATCGCGCCGGGATCGTGCGCTACGGCTCCGCGACTCTGCCGATGGACGAGGTGCTGGTCACCGTGGCTGTCGACTTCTGCGGTCGCCCAGCCTTCGTCTGGAAGGTCAGTGGCCTCGACGGCAAGTGGATCGGCGACTTCGATTGCGAGCTCGCCAAGGAGTTCTTCGCGGCGTTCGCGACGCGCGCGCAGTGCAATCTGCACGTCAACCTCCACTACGGCGGCAATGCGCACCACACGATCGAATGCATCTTCAAAGCGTTCGCGCGCGCGTGTGACGCCGCGACTCGGATCGATCCACGCCTGGGCGGCGCGGTACCGTCGACCAAGGGTACGCTGATCGCGTGATCGCGATCGTCGACGTCTGCTCCGGCAACCTTCGCTCCGTCGAGCGCGCAATCGCGCAGGTCGGCGGCGATGTGGTGGTGACGCGCGACCCAGATGTGGTGCGTAAGGCAGACAAGATCGTCGTGCCCGGTCAGGGTGCGTTCGGCGTGTTCATGCGCGGGCTCGTCGAGCGCGGCCTCGGCGAGGCCCTCCGCGAGGCGATCGCGAGCGGGCGTCCCTACCTCGGCATCTGCCTCGGGTTGCAGATCCTGTTCGAGGAGAGCGACGAGCAGGGGCCGATCGCCGGGCTCGGGGTGTATCGCGGCAAGGTCGTCAGGCTCGTGCCCGGCGAACCCACGCTCAAGGTGCCGCACATGGGTTGGAACCAGATCGCGCAGCGCCGCCCGGATCCCCTCCTCGCCGGCATTGCCGACGGTGCGTACGTCTACTTCGTGCACTCATTCCACGCGATGCCCGAGGATCCATCGCTCCTCGCGCTCGAGGCCGTCCACGGAGTACGCGTGTGTGCGGCGATCCGACGCGACAACGTCTTCGCGTGTCAGTTCCACCCGGAGAAGAGCCAGGCCGTGGGACTCCGGCTGCTCCGCAACTTCGTCGAGGGCCCGTGAAGCTGTTCCCCGCGATCGATCTTCTCGGTGGTCAAGCCGTACGTCTCGAGGAAGGCAAGCGCGACCGCGCCACCGTGTTCCACGCTGATCCGGTGCACCTGGTCGCCGCCCTCGCGCACGACGGCGCCGATCGCCTCCACGTCGTCGATCTCGACGGTGCCTTCGGAGAGCCGCGCCAGCTGGAGCTGGTGCGCGCGATCGTCGCCGCGTCGCCGATTCCCGTCGAGGTCGGCGGCGGCCTGCGTGATCGGGCGGCCGTCGAGGCGATCCTGGAGCTGGGAGCCGCGTTCGCGGTTCTCGGCACCGCCGCTGTCAGGTCCCCGGCCCTCGTCGAGGAGCTGTGCACCGCGCATCCTGGCAAGATCATCGTCGCGGTGGACGCCCGCGACGGGATCGTCGCCGTCGACGGCTGGACCACGAGCGGCAACGTCACCGCCACCGAGCTCGGCCAGCGCGCCGCCGGCTGGGGGGCCGGTGCCCTGCTCTACACCGATATCGCGCGCGACGGTCTCCGCCACGGGCCGAACGTTGCGGCGACCGCGGACCTCGCGCGCCACGTCGGTTGTGAGGTGATCGCTTCGGGCGGCGTCGGGGAGCTCGACGATCTCGTCCGGCTCCGCGATGCCGGCATCACCGCCGTCGTCGTAGGCCGCGCACTCTACGACAAGCGCTTCACCGTCTCCGAGGCCGCCCGCGTCGCGCACGGGCACGCGAAGGTCTGATGCTCGCCCGTCGACTGATCCCCTGCCTCGACGTGAAGGACGGTCGCGTCGTCAAAGGCACCAACTTCGTCGACCTGCGCGACGCGGGCGACCCCGTCGAGCAAGCGGCCGCCTACGATGCGCAGGGCGCCGACGAGATCTGTTACCTCGACATCTCCGCCTCCCCGGAAGGTCGCTCGACGATCATCGACGTCGTCCACCGAACTGCGAACCAGGTCTTCGCGCCACTCACGGTCGGTGGCGGCGTCCGCACCGTCGCCGACGCCGAGCGCCTCCTGGAAGCCGGCGCGGACAAGATCGCGATCAACACCGCGGCGATCCGCACGCCGGGGCTGATCACGGCCTGCGCCGACCGCTTCGGCATCCAGGCCATCGTCGTCGCGATCGACGCGAAGCGCCGCGGTGACGGCAGCTGGGAGGTCTTCAGCCATGGCGGCCGCACGCCCGAAGGTAAGGATGCGCTGGCCTGGTGCCGAGAGGTCATGGATCGCGGCGCAGGCGAGCTCCTGCTCACGAGCATGGATCGCGACGGGACTGGTCAGGGCTACGACACGGACCTCGTAGCCGCGGTCGCTCACGCCGTGACGATCCCCGTGATCGCCTCCGGGGGCGTCGGCGAGCTCGCACACCTCGCCCTCGGACTCGAGGCCGGGGCGGACGCAGTCCTCGCCGCCTCGATCTTCCATTTCGGCCAGCACACGATCGGCGAGGCCAAAGACTTCCTCGCGGCCCGCGGCCTGCCCGTTCGCCGCTAGGCGTCAGGCGTCCGGCAATGGGCGTCCGGCAATGGGCGTCCGGCAATGGGGACGGCGTCCGGCAATGGGGACGGTTTCAACTTACGCAACTTGCGATCGCTAACCCCCCGATTTGTCGTCGAGAGGCGATGACTTCGAGCTGACGAGCTATCGCGCACTTCGAGATCGCAAGTTGCGTAAGTTGAAACCGTCCCCTTTCGGACGAGCGACGAGCTATCGCGTACTTCCAGATCGCAAGTTGCGTAAGTTGAAACCGTCCCCTTTCGGCACCGTCCCCTTTCGGCACCCAGTGATCTCGAAACGTTGACAGCGGGATCTCGGTTCGCGAACCTGCACCCGTGATCGAGCCCGCGTTCGACGATCGAGGGCTGGTGCCGTGCGTTGTTCAGGACGCCACGACCGGCACGGTGCTGATGGTCGCCTGGATGAACGCCGAAGCGCTGCGGCTGACGAGAGAGACCGGGACCGTGCACTTCTGGTCGCGGTCGCGGGGCGCCCTGTGGAAGAAGGGCGAGACGTCGGGGAACACGCTGCAGCTCGTCGAGCTGCGGGGGGATTGCGATGCGGACACGCTGCTGGTCCGGGTCCGGCCGGCCGGCCCCGCGTGTCATACGGGGGCGACCACGTGCTTCTTCGAGCTGGATGACGGCAGCAAGGATGACGGTGTGCCCGCGGCTGAAGGCGCGCAGATCCTCGTGCGCCTGGAAACGATCCTCGCCGCGCGTCGTGACTCGGCGAGCGGCGAGAAGAGCTACACGAAGTCGCTTCTCGACGCCGGGATGACGAAGATCCTCGCGAAGATCGCCGAGGAGAGCGGCGAGCTGGCGGCGGAGCTGCCGGTGGGACCGGGCGACAGGGTCGTGTCGGAGACGGCCGATCTGATCTTTCACGTGATGGTCGGACTGACGGCGCGCAACATCCCGATCGACCGGGTGTTCGCGGAGCTGGCCCGGCGGTTCGGGACGAGCGGGCACGCCGAGAAGGCATCGCGGAAGTGAGCGAGCTGCTCGCGCCCGGAGGGGGGCTCGCCCTGGCGATCCCGCACTACGAGGACCGCGCAGAGCAGCGCGTGATGTCGAGTGCCGTGGCGGCGGCGCTCGAGGACCAGCGCGCACTGATCGTGGAAGCGGGCACCGGCACGGGAAAGACGCTCGCGTACTTGATCCCCGCGCTGCTCTCGGGGAAGCGCGTGGTGGTGTCGACCGGGACGCGCGGGCTCCAGGATCAGATCGCGCGGCACGACGTTCCGCTCCTGCGCGAGATCATCGGCAAGCCATTTGCCGCGGTGGTGCTGAAGGGCGTCGCGAACTACGTGTGCAAGCGCCGGCTCGCCGAGGCGACCGCGCGCGCGAAGGGGGAGAACGATGTCTCGCTCGCGGCACTCGCCGACTGGGCAGAGCACTCGGAGACCGGTGACCGCGCAGAGGTCGAGTGGCTCCCGGAGGGCTCTCCGCTGTGGACCGAGGTGACGACCACGCCGGACGCGCGGATCGGACCGCGCTGCCCCTACTTCGAGCGCTGCTTCATCACCCAGGCGCGCCGGATGGCGGAGCAAGCACAGCTGATCCTCGTCAACCACCACCTGTACTTCGCCGATCGCGCGCTGCGCGCCGCAAGTCCTGGCGCGCGCGTGCTCCCCGAACACGACGCGGTGATCTTCGACGAGGCGCACCAGCTCGAGGACGTGGCGACCGAGCACTTCGGGGCTCGGGTCTCCACGCAGAAGGTCGCCGAGCTGGTGCGCGATGCACACGGAAGCCTGGCGCGCATGCCGTTGTGGACGGGACGTGCCGCGGTCGACGTGATCGAAAACGTCGAGCGCGCGAGCATCGCTCTGTTTGCGCATCTCCGCGCGGCACTCCTCGCCGCCGACGAGAATGATGCGGTCAAGGTCCCGATGCCAGTCGGCCTGTTCGATCACCCCGAACGGCAGACCGCGTGGTTTCGGCTCGATACCGCTCTCGAGGATCTCGCACGCGCCGCCGAGGCCGAAGCCGAGCCGCCGCCCGACGAGGAAGCCGACGGCGAGGCCGGTCACCGCGCTGCACTCTCCGGGCTCGCTCGGCGCGCGCGCGGCCTCCGCGACGATCTCGCGACGATCGCCGAGCAACGCCAGAAGAGCCACGTCTACTGGGGCGAGACCCGGGCCACCGGGACCTACCTCAGCGCGTCGCCGATCGATGTCGCGGATCTCGTGCGCCGCCACATCATCAACGCCGGCCCCACGCCGGTGTTCACCTCCGCGACGCTCGCGGCCGGTGGCGCCCTCGCATACACGCGGGCGCGTCTCGGTCTCGACGAAGCGGAGGAGCTGATCGTCACCTCGCCGTTCGATTACACGCGGCAGGCGATGCTCTACGTGCCCCGGGACCTTCCGCCCGTTCACGATGGGTTCTCTCTCCTCACCGCCGAGCGCGTGCAGGAGCTCCTCGCGATCACGACCGGCCGCGCGTTCCTCCTGTTCACCAGCCACCGCGCACTCCGCGAAGCGACCGCCCGACTCGCGAAGCTGCCCTACCCGCGTCTGATCCAGGGCGAGGCTCCGCGCGCGACACTCGTCGACCGCTTCCGCTCGACGCCGAACGCTGTCCTCCTCGGCACGAGCTCGTTCTGGGAAGGCGTCGATGTCCCCGGGGACGCACTCAGCCTCGTCATCATCGACAAGCTCCCGTTCGCTCCTCACACCGATCCCCTCGTCGCCGCACGCATGCAGGCGCGAGCGGAGCTGGGCGAGGATCCGTTCGAGACCATCCAGCTTCCCTCCGCCGCGATCGCGCTCAAGCAGGGCTTCGGGCGGTTGATCCGCCGGCGCGATGACCGCGGCATCGTCGCGATCCTCGACGGCCGCATCGTCACCAAGACCTATGGGCGCGTGTTCCTCGACACGTTGCCCACCGGCCTCCCGCGCACCTCGTCGATCGAGCAAGTCCGACGCTGGTGGACGATCAGTCCGTGATGTCAGCGCTGGCGCGCTTGCTCGGGATCCCCGCAACGGAGCGCGTCCGCTCGCGCACCGACCAGCTGCGCGTTCGCCAGCGAGCATGGCATGGTGCTGGTCACCGATGATCGGCGCCGTCGCGCTCGTACTGTTCGGCTACTTCTCCGGCGGCATTCCGTTCGGCGTGATCCTCGCGCGCTGGAAAGGCGTCGAGATCCGCGACCACGGCAGCGGCAACATCGGCGCCACGAACGTCACCCGCGTGCTCGGCGCGAAGCTCGGTGCGGCCGTCCTCGTCCTCGATGCCGCGAAGGGCGCTCTCCCCACCTGGTACGCGCTCCACCACACCGCCGATCCGTGGCTCGTCGTCGCCACCGGCGCCGCCACCATCATCGGCCACTGCTTCTCGCCGTTCCTCGCGTTCACCGGCGGCAAGGGCGTGGCCACCGCGACCGGCGTGTTCCTCGTGCTCGCCCCGCGCGAGCTCGCGATCGCCGTCGGCGTGTTCGTCGCCGTCCTCGCCTGGAAACGCGTGCCCGCGCTCGGCTCCCTCGCCGCCGTCGCCACGATCGCCGCGCTCATGGTCTACCGCGGCGACACCTGGATGACGGTGCTCTCCATCGGAACGCTGGTCCTCCTCGTGTACACGCACCGCTCGAACCTCGCGAAGCTCGCGAGCTAGTGCCCGATGTCGTTTCAGTGCACGTATCGTTGGGGCAAGCAGGACGCTGACCCGACATCGGAACAGCTCCGCGCGCTCCTCGACGAGCTCGAACTCGTTGACGACGAGCACCCCGACGTCTCTGTCACCCGCGAGAGCGAATGGTGTCTCAGCGCGTTCTCGAGTGGCCTGGTCGTGTTCGAGAACGTGCCGGGGGATGGAGAGCCGCGCCATCTCTGCGGCTGCACCCGAGACCAGATGCTCGCAATGTTCGACGAGCTCGGCCGCCGCGACCTCTCCGCCGTGAACGCCCGGCCGTGGCGCCTCGGGTCCGGCTAGCTCACCAGGTCGACGCGAGGTGCTCGATCGCCTGATCGCGCACGCCCGCGAGCCAGTGCGCGAGCGGCTTCCCCGCGACCACGGCATCCTCGCCGAGGAGATCCGCGACGGGCGCGAGCGCGAACCTCCGCTCGGTGAGCCGCGGATGCGGGACCTCGAGGCCTTCGATGCGGAGCGCGCGGTCGTCCCACACGAGGACGTCGAGATCGAGCGTGCGTGGTCCCCAGCGCGTCTCGGCGGAGCGATCGCGGCCCAGCATGCGCTCGATCTCGAGCACGATCTCGATCAGCTCGCGCGGCTGCACGTCGGGCGCGACGAGCGAGACGGCGGAGTTGTAGAACGCGGCCTGCGCTGGGCCGATCGGCGCGGTGCGGTAGAGCGGCGCCGAGCGCACGGAGCCGAGTGCCGCGAGCGCCTCGCGCGCGTACGTGAAGCGCTCGAGGATCTCGGCCTCGGTACCGACGTTGCCACCGAGGCCGATGACGATGCTCACGGGCGCGCGATCACCGTGTTGCGCAGAATCCCGATGCCCTCGATCTCGACCTCGACGGTGTCGCCCGGCGCCATATTACCAACCCCCGCGGGCGTGCCGGTCGAGATCACGTCGCCGAACTCGAGCGTCATGTGCTGGCTGCAGAACGCGATCAACGTCGCCACGTCGAAGATCAGATCGGCGGTCGTCGAGTCCTGCTTGGTCTCTCCGTTGAGCCGGGTCTGGATGCGGAGATTTCGCGGATCGAGCCCGCCAACGATCTGCGGCCCGAGTGGACAGAACGTATCGAAGCCCTTCGCGCGCGCCCACTGCCCGTCCTTCTTCTGCAGGTCGCGACAGCTGACGTCGTTGATGCAGGTGAAGCCGAGGACGATCTCGAGGGCCCGCTCGGCCGAGATCCGGCGCGTCCGCTGGCCGATCACCACCCCGAGCTCCCCCTCGAAGTGGACCTGGTCGTAGGCCAGAGGGCGCTCGATCGCGCCTCCGCTGGGGAGAAGTGACGATCGGGGCTTGAGAAACATCAGGGGCTCCTCGGGAAGTCCCTTACCCATCTCGACGGCGTGGGCCCGGTAATTGACCCCGATACCAATGATCTTGCTCGGAACCAGGTCGAGGACATCGGTCGAACCATTGCGCACCACGGGGACGAGCATGAGGTGAAAGGTAGGACACCTCGGGAGAGCTGTCATTGATCCGCTGCGTTACCGCCCGTACAATTTACATGATGGGCCGGGCTCCTAACTCTGGAGCGCCACAACGCGTATCTGCGCATGTGGTGCCGAAGGCCCAACCTTTTCCGGAAGAGGAAGAGGAGAAGACCACCATCGAGTCGGGGTGGGAGGAAGAAGCCTCCACGACGGTCGAGCAGGGTGAGGTCGCAGAGAAGATCCGCGCGCTCGGGATGGATGCGCCGCGGCGTAACAACATCACGAATGTCACGTCGACGAACGCGGGCATGCTGGACGAGCCCACCGTCGACGATCAGCGCGCGAACGCCGCGATCTCGCTGATCACGCCGCAGATCCAGGCGCGCTTGATGATCACCGGCGGCAATGACGCGGGCGTCGAGCTCCACGTGACGCCGGGCAAGAGCTACACGATCGGGCGCGCCGTCGACAACGACATCGTGCTCACCGACATCGCCGTCTCGCGCAAGCACTTCGATCTCCGCCACGAGCAGGGCTCGTGGGTCCTGGTCGACCGCGGCTCCGGCAACGGCACGCTGGTCAACAACAACATCGAAGACCACCCGTTCATGCTCGCGAACGGCGACGTGATCGAGATCGGCAACACTACGTTCCGCTTCGAGATCCCGAATGGGATGCCGCGCGTCGTCGCGACCGTCGATGTCTCGATGGATGCGTCCATGGATGGGACCATGGATCTCGCGCAGCATGACGACGAGGAGGAGGAGCCCTCGACGGTCGCCGGCAAGCCCATACGCTCCGACGCGGGAATGACGCCGTCGCAGATGCCGCCCCCGCGCGAAGTGCTCGTGCGACCGAAGACGCTTCCCCCTCCTGCGCCACCGATGCGGCAGCGCAGCCCGTCGGCCGCTCCGATGCCATCGATGCAGGCTTCGATGAGCTACCCGCAGCCGATTCCGTCCGCCGCCGCCACGATCCCATCGCTGCACCAGGGCAACAGCCGCCCGATGGGCTCGCCGACGATGCTCGGCGATTCGATGGGCATGCCGCTCCCCAACGTGATGCCGACGACGATCCCCGGGCAGGGACCGCCGCTCGCGCCATCGCAGCTTCCGCCCCAGTACCACAACGGATATCCGTCGTCGAACGCACAGATGCTCGTGGTCGGGGGCCACATCCCGCGCGATGCAACGTCGACGGCGCTCGTCCCGCCGACGCCGTACAACGGCATGCCCGTACTGGCCGCGCAGCCGACGTATGCACAACCGCAGATCTCGCGGCGCACCAAGCTGATCCTCGCGGGCGCGGGCCTGACGCTGTTCGCTGCGATCGCCACTGTCGCGATCATCAAGGGCTCCGACGGCGGCGGAACGAACAACGGCGGCCTCAGCGAGCCCGAGAAGGACAAGGACGACGCGAAGCTCGACGCGCCGAAGACAGCGACCCCGGGCAAGACGATCCAGCCGATCGAGCCGCCCAAGACCATCACGGTTCCACCGAAGAAGGACCCGCCCGGTACCGAGCCGCCAAAGACGGCGACCAACCCGCCCAAGGTCGACCCGCCCAAGGTCGATCCGCCCAAGAAGGACCCCCCCAAGGTCGATCCGCCCAAGACCCTCGCCAAGGTCGATCCGCCCAAGAAGGATCCCCCCAAGGTCGACCCGCCCAAGAAGGACCCGCCGCCCAAGAAAGAGCCGAAGAAGGTCGCGAAGGTCGACCCGCCGCCCAAGAAGGACCCGCCTCCGAGGAAGGAGCCCCCGAAGAAGCGCGTGGCCACCGACACGTCCGGCGTCAAGGCGAAGGCCGACGAGCAGTTCAAAGGCAAGCAGTTCGCCGCCGCCGCGGCCACGCTTCGCGCCGCCATTCCGAGCGCGGATCCCGACGATGCCTCGGACTTCAAGTCGGCGGCTGCGGTCTACGACCAGTTCGGTCGCGCATACAACCTCGGGATGGCGCCCGGCACGTCGCCCAAGGAAGCGTACGGCGCGCTCAAGAAGGCGAAGAACTTCGATCCCGACGGCGTGTTCCGCGAGGAGATCCAGAGCAAGCTGGCGCAGATCGCGCCCCGCGCCGCCGCGGGGTTCGTCGCCGCGAAGATGTACTCCGCCGCCAAGGAAGCGGTCGCCACCGCCGAGTCCGCGGGCGGCAGCAACGGCACCACCCAGAGCGTACGCTCGGCGCTCGAGGCAGCAGCCGGGATACTCTACAAGGAAGCGATCGGCGAGATGTCAGCGGATCCCGCCGGCGCGAAGACGAAGCTCAAGGAAGTCCAGCAGATGGTGGACTCCAAGAGCACCTGGTACCAGAAGGCCGGGAAGGCGCTCAGCGGCTCGGGTTGACGAGGTCGGCGATGATGCGCTCGAGGCGCTCGAACTCGAACGGCTTGTCGATGTGGGCATCGGCGCCGTAGAGCGGCGAGGTCAGCTCGTTCACCTGCGTGCCGATCGCCGTGACCATCACGATCTTGATGTCCTGCGTGACGGGGTCCTGCTTGAGGGCGCGAGCGACCTCCCAGCCGGACTTCCCGGGCATCATCACGTCCAGCAGGATGAGGTCCGGCTTCTCGCGCTTCGCGAGCTCCAGAGCACGGTGACCATCGGCCGCCGTCGAGATCTTGTAGCCGCGCTTCGAGAGGCGCGTGCTGAGCATCGATACGATCTCGGGATCGTCGTCGACCACGAGGATGTTCGCCGTCGTCGTCTGCGTCGCCTTGCTCATCACTGCGACGCTACGCCGCAGCGTCTCCTACCGTCAAGGCAGCCCCAGGGCAGTCTGTGATACCTAGCGTTCGTGCGCCGCTGGATTTGGGTCGCGATCGTGGCCGTGGTCGGCATCGCGGCGATCGTCATGGTCGGCGATGTTCGCGAGCTCGGACACCGACTTGGCGAGTTCGGCTGGTGGGCGTTCTTCGCGACCCTCGGGCTGGCACTCACGAACTACGCCATCCGATTCCTCCGCTGGCAGCTCTATCTCCGCCACCAGGGCGTCGGCGTCCCCTGGAGCTCGAGTGCGATCGTGTTTGGTGCCGGCCTCTCGCTCTCGATCACTCCCGCGAAGCTGGGCGAGCTCGTGAAGAGCTACCTGCTGCGCGAGCTGCACGACATCCCCGTGACACAGACCGCGCCGATCGTCGTCGCCGAGCGCGTCACCGACCTGATCGCGCTGCTCCTCGTCGCCGTGGTCGGCGTCGCCCTGTACGGCGTGCAGACCACACTGGTCCTCGGCGCGGCATCGCTCATCGTGTTCGGGCTGGTGCTCCTCGCCTGGCCGCGCCCGACGCGCTGGCTGATCGACCTCGTCACCCGGCCGGCGTTCGCGCGCCGGTTCCGCACGCCGCTCCACGAGGTCTACATGGGCCTCGCATCGCTGTGCCGCCCGAAGCTGCTCGTCCTCGCGACGCTGATCGCGATCCCCGCGTGGGGGGCGGAGTGCATCGGCTTTGGGCTGATCGTCAACGCCTTCCCCGGCGCAGAGGTGTCGATGGGCCTCGCCACGGTGATCTACGCGGCGACCTCGATCGCCGGCGCCCTGTCGTTCCTGCCCGGTGGGCTAGGTGTCACCGAAGGAGCCATGACCGTACTCTTGGTGAAGAGCGCCATGCGCATCGATCAGGCGACCGCGCTCGACGCCACCCTGCTGACCCGGCTCGCCACGCTGTGGTTTGCGGTGCTGCTCGGGCTCGCGCTGCTCGCGGTCGCACGCCGGCGAATCGCACGCCGGGTCGCACGAGCAACACCGGCTTGAGTGGCTATACTCCACGCATGTCGGTAGGCGTGGATTTTGACTTCGCGAAGTGGATCGCCGTTCGGCGCGGTTCGATGGAACAGTCCGCTCGCGAGGGGGCCGTCTACGCCTTCTCCGGCGAGCGCAAGTTCCGCCGCACCCTCGGGATGGCCCGTCCCGTGACCATGGCCCTCGAAGCAACGACTCGCCTCTGGCGCGACGTTGCCCGCACCGAGTTGCTCGGCACCGCCGTCAAGGTCTCCGACCAGCAGTACCCGCGTGTCTACGAGGCCGCGAAGGCCGCCGGCGCCGCACTGCACGTCCGCGTGCCTGTCGTGTTCGCCGCTCCCAGTGGCTCGATCAGGGTCCGCGTGCTCGGCACCGAGGACGCACCGCACCTGATCGTCAACCTCGAGCTCGCCGAGAAGCTGGACGATACCGAGCTGGTCGCCGCGATCGGTCACGAGCTCGGTCACGTCCAGAACGGCCATATTCTCTACGCCACGGCGCTGCACTACCTGACCAGCTCCGCCGCGTTCTTCGTGCGGTGGGTGGTTCAGCCCGCGATCATGACGCTGCAGGCCTGGTCCCGGCGCGCGGAGGTCACCTGTGATCGCGCGGCGCTGCTCGCGGTGCGCGACCTCGACAAGACGCTCGGAGCGCTGGTCAAGCTCGAGCTCGGACTCGACAAAGGCTCGGCGTTCAACGCGGACGAGTATCTCAAGCAACCGCCCGACGTGAAGAAGGGCGTCGGCCGCTACGCCGAGCTGTTCCGCTCGCACCCCTACGTGCCCAAGCGCGTCCAGGCGCTGCGGCTGTTCGCCAACTCGGCGCTCTACGCGAGCGTCACCGGGCAGGATCCGGCCGGAAAACCGAGCCTGATCGATATCGACAAGCAGGTCTCGGACCTCATCTCGGTGTTCTAGGAGCCACGCAGACCATGATCCTTCTCGAACATCACAAGTCGGCGAAGCGCGAGATCATCAGCCGCTTCGAGCAGCTCGCCGAGGTCGCCGAAGGCGTCGGCATGACCACGCTGTCCCGCGATATCCGCACCACGCGCATCCCGAAGCTCGAAGCCGAGCGGTTCCACCTCGTCGTTCTCGGCGAGTTCAACCACGGCAAGTCGACGTTCGTGAATGCGCTGCTCGGTCAGGAGATCCTGCCGACCGGCATCACTCCGACGACGGCCTCGATCAACCACGTCGTGTGGGCGGCGAATCCCACCGCGCGCGTGATGCTCCTCACCGGCGAGAGTCAGTACCTCGACCCCAACCAGCTCAAGGACTGGGTCACGGTCGCGGGCGGGCACGCTTCGGAGGTCAGCTACGTCGAGCTCGGATACCCGAGCGATCTCCTGCTGAACAACGTGGTGCTCGTCGACACGCCCGGTGTGAACGACCTCAACGAACAGCGCGCGGAGGTCACCTACGGCTACGTGCCGCGCGCCGATGCCGTGGTGTTCCTGCTCGACGCCGGCCAGGCGCTCAAGGATAGCGAGCGCGAGTTCCTGCGCTCCCGCGTTCTCGAGAACGCGCGCGACCGGCTGATCTTCGTCCTCGGCAAGATGGACATGCTGTCCAGCGACGAGAAGGTCGCCGTC
>JAYVLW010000570.1:0-8059 GCA_043759315.1 Myxococcales bacterium | reverse complement strand
GGCGTGCTCGCCGCGATCGCCGCGCCGCGCGATCGGTCGCACCGCCTGCGCGCGCTGCGCACCCGGTTCTTCGACGTGCCGTGGACCGATCTGGTGCGCGTCGTCGATGGGCCCGATCACCACCCGCAGATCGCACAGCTGTTCGACTGGGCGCAGCTCGCGGCGCGCCGCTCGTACGAGAGCCTGTTTCGCAGGATCGTCGAGGACTCGCGCTTCGCGGAGCGCGCGCTCGTGCTCGGCGGCGGCGAGCGCGCGATCACGAACACCTGGCACCTGGTCGAGCTGCTGCTCGCCGAAGTCGCGCAGTCGCGCAGCGATCTCCACGAGCTGGTCGCGCGCCTGCGCCGCTGGATCGCCGACGAGGCGAACCAGCCCGACGAGCGCGACGTGCAGCGCGCGGAGACGGACGTCGACGCGATCCGCGTGCTGACCACCCACAAGGCGAAGGGCCTCGAGGCGCCGTACGTGTTCCTCTACGGGGGCTCGTGGAGCTTCAGCAGCGGGCGCGTGCAGACCGTGCGCGATGCCACCGGCCGCGCACTCGTCGTCGGAACGCCGGATGCGGCGACCAAGGTGCTGCTCGACGCGAACGCGGATGCTGAGAACCAGCGCCTCGCGTACGTGGCGCTGACCCGCGCGCAGCTCCGGTTGTACCTGCCGCTGTACACGCACGACACGGTCACCAAGGGCGCCGCATACAAACCGATCCAGCGCGTCGTCCACGCGTCGACGCAGAGCCGCGCGAAGCACGCGCGGGTGATGTTCGACATGCAGATCATCTCGCTCGGCGCCGACGCGCTGCCCGAGCCGCCGGCCGATGCGCTCGCCTCCTTCGTCGCTGCACCGCCGCCACCGCTCGTCGAGCTGCCCCCGCTCGCGCCCGAGCGCACCGGCCTGACGATGCTGTCGTACACCCGCCTCGCGAACGACCTCGATGCCGCGCAGATCGCGGGACGCCCGGGCGACATCCTCGCGTTCGATCCGGCGGAGTTCGAGGTCGACGATACCGTCGGCGAGGTGGGCCCCCGCGAGTTGCCGGCTGGCGCGAGCGCCGGTCTCCTTCTCCACGACGTGCTCGAGATCGCGGACCTCGAGCGCCTGCGCGGTCTCGATCTCGAGACCTGGGCGCGCGACCCGCAGGTCCGCTCGCAGCTCGTCGATGCGGCGCGCACGCGAGGCATCGAGCGCGACACGCTCGAGCACGCGGCGGCGCTGATCCACCACACGCTGACCGCGCCGCTCTCGCTGATCGATGGCACCACGCTGCCCTCGCTCGCGGATGCACCCCGGTTCGCGCGCGAGGTCGAGTTCAGCTATCCGCTGCCGATCGGCTCTTCCGTGGCACCAGGCCGCGGCCTGGTGAAGGGCTTCATCGACGCGATGGTCGCGTGGACCGACGAGGAGCTGTGGGTCCTCGACTACAAGAGCGACCTGTTGACCGGCGAGGACCTCGCGCGCGCGGCCGACCAGCGCGTCAAGGAGCACTACGCGGTGCAGGCCCGGCTCTACGCGCTCGCCGCCGATCGTATGCGCGGCCACCGCAGGCTCGCCGGTCTGCTGTTCCAGTTCGTGCGGCACGGCATCGTGGTGCCCGTGCGCGTCGCGGGCAACACGCTCGAGGTGTGGAGCACGTGGCTCGCGAACCTCCCGAGGCCGGGCCTCACCGCGGACGTCGGAGAGCAGCGATGACCCAGCCGCTTCACCCGCAGGGCACGCTGCGCGCCCGGATCGAGCGCGTCGGCACCGGCGAGCTGTTCCGCAAGCTCGGCATCGGTGCGCGCAGCTGCGATCTCGGCGACGAGGGTCTGTACCTCGCCGAGGAGCTCGTGTCGTCGGACGCGGGCTGGCTCGGCACCTCCGAGCAACCGGAGGCGCTCGCGATCCTCGTCCTCGCGCTGATGATCGCGCAGCGCCAGGGGTCCACGTGTCTACCGCTCGATCCCGACAAGAAGTCCGCGCTCCGCACGCTGATCGCCGACATCGCGCGTGTCGCGAAGCTCGATCTCGACGGCAATCGCGTGATGAAGACGATCGCGAAGCTGACGGGCGCACCGGCGTTCAACTCGGTGATCGGCGTGGGCGACGCGCGCGTGCCGCTGATCGTCGAGTACGACGCCGTGTACACGGAGCGCTCGCGGTGGCTCGAGCAGCGCGTGGCGCAGCGGCTCGCCGAGCGCCTCGGCAAGCGCCCCGCGATGGAGGGCCCGGCGGCCATCGCGCTCGCGGATCTCGTCGCACGCCCGGGTGCGCGGCCGCTGTCCGACGAACAGGCGCGCGCCGTGGGCCTCGCGCTCGGCGGCGGCTTCACCGTGGTCACCGGCGGCCCGGGCACCGGCAAGACCGTGGTCGCCGCGGCGATCGTGCGCGGCCTCGCCCGCCTCGGCATCGAGCACGTCGCACTCGCGGCGAACACCGGCAAGGCCGCGAACCGGCTCACCGAGGTGATCGGCGAGCAGCTCGCCGCGATCGCGGATCCTTCGGATCTCGATCGCGCGCTCCTCGCCGCACCACCCGCCGCCCAGACCCTGCACCGGCTCCTTGGCTACGGCGGCCACCGGTTCGCCCACCACGCGAAGAGCCCGCTGCCCGCCGGCGCCGTGCTGATCGATGAAGCCTCGATGGTCGACCTCGAGCTGATGGACGCGCTGCTCGATGCGCTGCCGGCGGCCGCGCCGCTGATCCTGATCGGCGATGCGCACCAGCTCCCCGCGATCGACGCCGGCCAGATCCTCGCCGACCTCGCGCAGCCGGGTGTGGCGCCACGCGTGGCCGTCCTCGGCACGAGCTATCGCATGAACCTCACCGATCCCGCGGGTCGCGCGGTGTACGAGCTCGCGCGCGCGATCCACGCCGACGATCTCGGGAAGCTCGCCGAGCGCGCCACGCCGCGCACGCCGAGCACGCTCACGTTCAAGGGCGCCGAGTGGGTGGATCCTTCGAAGGCGAAGCGCCCGCACGACGTCACGCTCGCCGTCGCCGAGACCACGTGGCACCACTTCGGCGGCCCCGCCGCGTTACGCGCGGCCGAGCACGTGTTTCGGTTCATCGACGGCGAGCTCGATCCGGCGCACGCCGCGGCGATCGAAGCGCTGTGGGCGATGCTCCAGCGCGGCCGGCTCCTCACCGTGACGCGCGCGTTGCCGACGGGATCGGTCGCGCTCAACGCGCACCTGCACGATCTCGCGCTCGACCGCCTGACCGTCGCCGGCCGCCCCGAGTTCGTCCCCGGCGAGCCCGTGATGGTGACCGCGAACGACTACCACCGTGGCCTGTTCAACGGCGATCAGGGCATCGTGGTGCGCGCCGACGAAGGCCTCGATCGCCACCACTACCGTGCCGTGTTCCGGATCGCCGGCCAGCTCCGTCCGTTCGCGATCGAGGCGCTCCGCGATCGGCTCGAGCTGTCGTGGGCGATCACCGTGCACAAGTCGCAAGGCTCCGAGCTCGATGCGGTCGCGCTGATCCTCCCGCACGAGGACCTCCCGCTCGTCACGCGCGAGCTGCTCTACACCGGCGTCACGCGCGCGCGCACCGGCGTGGTGCTGTGCGGATCGAAGGCCGTGATGACCACCGGCGCGAAGCGCGGCGCGCTCCGCAACTCCAAGCTCGGGCCGCGCCTCAAGGCGCTGCTCGGCGCGCCATAGCGTCCGTCCGGAACTCGGACGACGTCCGCGGGCCGGCCGATTCCGGACGAGCGCGCGTGCGGTCTCGCGGAGTTGCGGCTGGCACGTCCGTCGCAGTGTCCCGGTGCTATCATGGATGCGATGGTGTCTCGCTCGACCGACACGGCGGTCCCGCTCGGGGAATTCGTCCCCGAGGCTGATCGCCGGATCGTGCTGCACGGGCTGGGCTGGGCCGGCTATCAGGCTCTGCTCGCGTTGCGCGGAGAACGCCGCGGCCCTCGCATCGCCTACCTCGATGGGTCGGTGGAGCTCATGGGACCGTCGCGAAACCACGAAGGCATCAAGTCCAGCCTCGGGCGTCTGCTCGAAGCCTACTGCACGGAGCGCGGCATCGCGTGGAGCCCCTACGGAGCCTGGCTGCTCGACGACGAATCCGCGGAGGCCGGCGCCGAGCCCGACGAGTGCTACATCTTCGGCGCCGATCCCAACAGCAAGGCGATTCCCGATCTCGTGATCGAGGTCGTGTGGACGAGCGGCGGGATCAACAAGCGAGAGATCTATCGCCGCCTCGGCATTCGCGAGGTCTGGTTCTGGAAGCGCGACGCGATCACATTGTTCGTGCTCGATGGAGACGACTACACCCAGCGCAACGAGAGCGAATGGGTCCCGGGCGTCGATCTGGCCCTGCTGTGCCGGCTGACCGACGTGACCCCAGTCAGCGCCGCGGTCGCCGAGCTCCAGGCGATCCTGCGCGCCTCGACATGACGGCGTGCACGCACGAGACCCGCGTCGATGGCGTGTGCACCGCGTGCGGCGACTGCATCCACGACGTGATCTTGAACGGCGCCTGTTACTACTGCGGCACCACGGACATCGACCCGCACGCCGTCTCGCCGAAGAAGCTGCCCGACGTGATCGCCCCGGATCGACTCGTGCGCAGGAAGTAGAAATCAGAACTGCTTGCGGAGGCGCGCGAGGACGATCGCCTTCGGATCGAACCCGGTCTCGCGTTTGATCGCATCGACCATGTCCTGCATCGACGCGGCCTTGGTCTTGTACTTCTTGTAGAACCGTCCGATCACGCCATCGAGCACGTCGGCGCCGACCTTCGCGGCGACGTCCTTGTAGAAGAACGCGCCCTGCATGTACGGCAGGTTCGTGAACAGCTTGTCCTGGATGATGTCGATCCGGTTGCACCCCGTTGGCCAAGCGGGTGCGCCGCCTTCGGCGATCGCGGCGTCGAGCTCGGCCTGGTAGTCGGCCCAGATCTTCGTCTCGAGCGCGGGCGCGACCTTGCTCAGCGCGCGCGCCGAGAGATAGCTGACGGTGCCCTCGGACAGCACGAAGTCCTCCCAGCACTTGAGCCGGACGCCGTCGCCGAACCAGCCGTGCGCGGCCTCGTGCGCGTGTGTGACCTCGTCGTTCATCGCGTCCTTCGCGACGTGGAAGAACGGATGGTGCTCCATGCCGCCGTAGAGCCCTTCGCCCCACACCACCGAGACCGCGGCCATCTCGCTACCGAACGCGTACGGCCCGAGCGTCTTCTCGTACCAGTCGACGACCTTGACCAGATTCTTCGTGCCGGCGCGCGCGGCGGTCTCGCCGCTCGGCAGCCAGTGCACGCTGATCTTCGTACCCGCCGGCGTCGTACCGAGCGTCGCCTTCGTGTACTGCCCGACCGCCCACGCGATCATGTACGGCGGTGCCTCCGCATCGATCGATGTCGGATACACCGCGGTCTTGCCCGCGGGAACGTTGTCGAGGTTCAGCGCGAACGTGGTGCCATCCGCCGGCTGCGAGTGACACGGGAACAGGTTCCCGCAGAAGTACGGCCACACCACCGTGGACCCGCCGGGCAGCAGGCCATTCGCCATGTCGTGACCCGTGAACCCATAGCTGACGACGAGCGGCCCGCGCACGTTCGAGACGCGCAGCTTGCCGGACGTGACCCGGAACGTGCGGTGACCGCGGTCATCGGTGACGTCGGTGATCGTCAGCCCGCCGGCCTCGAGCGCGACGTTGCCGTTGGCTTCGAGCTCGATGGTCGCGACCGCGGACCTGGCCGCGAGGTCGACATCGAGGTTCGTCGCCTTGACGTTGACCGCGCTCGCGCCGTCCGCCTTGCCGTCGAGCCAATCGGCATCGTCGAGCTCGTCATCCGCATCGGCAGCGCAGCCGGCGGTGAGCGCCAGGCTCGTGACGAGCAACGAGATCAGCCAGCGGTCGCGCATGCGCGCGTAAGCAGCAAGCCCCACGCCATGATCGGCCGAGCGATGCCGCGCGGTTACCCGGGGTGGCGACTCGGCTAGCCGGCTGCTCTCACACCTCGCAGGCTTCGCCGTCGAGCGCGTCGCCCACCTCCGCGGGCCACCGCTTGACCAGCCGCCCGTTCGGTCGCTTGCCCGTGTGGACCTCCAGATACGCTCGGCGATGCTGCATGGTCCTGCCTGCGTTGGAGTTCGCGATGAACCGGCTCTCGCCCATCTCCCACGACTCGCGGTACGCACCGACGCGAACGTCGACCTTCCGCAGGTAGGCGCGCTGATCTTCGCTCGGCAGCGCGCGACGGACGGCGCGATTGATGGTGCCCTGCACCGCGTCCCAATCGACGATGGTGGCGGGGTTCGCGCGCCAGCTCGCGATCTCCCCGGAGCACAGGATCTCGGGAAGCTCGACGAGCATCGCCTGCACGACCGCGGGGAACGGCGCGATCGCGGTGAACGTGTGCCGCTCGACGCTCTGATACGGGCAGCGGATCTCCACCACCCGAGGCTTGATCGGTCCCGCGCAACCATCGTGGTGGAAGAACTCGCCCTGGGACAGCCGACCGCGGCTCGATCGGCCGCGCACGTCGCGGTGGTCGGCGTGCTCGCCCGGCACGCGCTTGCAGACCACCAGGCCCACGAGATCGACGAGCGCGAAGAACCGCTCGCGATGCGGCTCGATCAGCAAGAGCTCGTCGACGTAGTTCGGAGGCGGTGCGTCGCCGTCGACGCCCGTGACCACGATGCCGAAGCCGTCCCACGGCGCGAGCCGGAGGCGCCAGGGACCGAAGCTCAGCGCTGCCTCGGCGATCGCCGGTGGCCTCGACATCGTGGGCTCAGACCGGCTTCGCCGCTTCGGTGTCGACGGCGATGCCCATCGCGGCGAACCCCTTGTCGACGTAGACGACCGTGCCCGTGATCCCGCTCGCGAGCGGGCTCGACAGGAACGCCGCGGTGTTGCCGACCTCCGCCGCGGTCAGCGGATCGGTCAACGGCGAGTTGCGCTGGTTGTAGCTGATCATCTGCTGGATGAAGCCGATCGCGCTCGCCGCGCGCGACGCATACGGCCCCGCGGAGATCACGTTGACGCGGTGGCCCCACTTGCGGCCCGCCTCGAACGCGAGCACGCGCGCGTCGGACTCGAGCGCGGCCTTCGCGGAGGACATGCCACCGCCGTACCCGGGGATCACGCGCTCGGAGGCCATGTACGAGAGCGAGAGGAACGCGCCGCCTTTGCGCACGACCGGCCCCATGTGCTGGACCAGCGACACGTTGGAGTACGCGGATGCGCTGAGCGCGCTGAGGTAGCCCTTGCGCGAGGTCTCGAGCAGCGGCTTCTTCACCTCGGAGCCGTTCGCGAGGCTGTGGATCACGATGTCGGCGCCGCCATCGGCGGCCACCTTCGCGGCGAGACCGCTGATCGAGAAGTCGCCGAGATCCTTGTAGCGACGACTGTCGCGCAGCTCGGCGGGCGCATCCTCGAGCTTGTCGAACTCGGCATCGAGGCCGTAGATGTTCGAGAACGCCAGCTTCGAGCCGTTCGAGAGCTGCATCGATGCGTCGAACTTGCCG
Source organism: Myxococcales bacterium (assembly GCA_043759315.1). Classification (GTDB taxonomy): domain Bacteria; phylum Myxococcota_A; class Polyangia; order Haliangiales; family Haliangiaceae; genus JABFXX01. The sequence goes on along the minus strand of JAYVLW010000570.1, from coordinate 600 downwards.
CGCTCGAGCATGGTCTTGAAGATCCCCAGGGCGGGCGGCCAGGTGGCCACGGCCACGGTGGCGCCGGCCTCCGCGAGGGCCTTGGCGATCGCGAATCCGAAGCCGCCATCGTCGGCTACGCCCGCGACCACGGCGTGCTTCCCGGTCAGGTCGATCGATAACATGGGCGGGTTGATCGCCCGAAACTCCATTGGAATCAATGTCACATCTCCGCTGATGCAGCCCCGCGTCGATCGGCGGGAAGATGCCAGGGGTAGCCGTGATCTACGTGCTCGCGTGCGCCACCCAACTCCCCTACCATCTTCCCTACATGCGAGCCGCCCTCGTCCTCGTCGTTGCCCTTGGCGCGTCCACCACCGCGCATGCCGAGAACAAGCAGACCGTGGTCTGGAAGGACCGGGTGATCCTGCCGCACGCGGGCACCACCGCGCTCGCCAACATCTCGCACAAGCTGTTCGTCAACCGCTGCGTCGGTGGCTGCAACGTGTCGCCCGGTCAGGATGACTCGCGCACGAACCGGTCCTCGATCGCGGACAGCGCGGTGACGCTGTCGGCGTTCGCGGCAGGCGACACGAAGTGGAACGACCTCGTGGAGTGCGT
>JAYVLW010000569.1:0-5363 GCA_043759315.1 Myxococcales bacterium | reverse complement strand
GCCATGTCCGCCACCGCCGAAGCACTGGCCGAGGTCCCGCTGTTCGCAGGCCTCGACGAAAGGGAGCGCGCGATCCTCGCGGAGCGCGTCGACCTCGTCACGATCTCGGAAGGGGAGAAGCTGTTCGACTACGGCGATCCCGGCGACTGGATGATGATCGTCAAGTCGGGTCGCGTGGAGATCTCGGTCAAGACGAAGACCGGCGAGAAGGTGTTCCTCGAGAGCGCCGAGCCCGGTGACTTCTTCGGCGAGATCTCGCTCCTCGACCTGGGCCCACGCACCGCGTCGGCCGTTGTCATCGAGGCTGGCGAGGCGATCATCGTCGACCGCGAGGATCTCGACGAGCTGCTCAGGATCCGGCCAGGCGCCGCGATGAATCTGCTCACCGCCACGGGGAAGCGGCTGCGCCACAACGCTTCCGTGCTGCGCAACACCGCCGCCCGCAACGTCAACGATCAGGTCGAGAAGGAGACGAACATCGTGCTCCGCGTCGCCGACTGGGTCGCCAACTTCTCCGGCTCGATCACGTTCCTCGTCCTCCACGTCGTGTTCTTTGCGTCGTGGCTCGGCTTCAACTCCACGGCGGCCGCGTTCGACCCGTTCCCCTACAACCTCCTGACCATGACGGTCTCGCTCGAGGCGATCATGCTGTCGACGCTGCTGCTGTTCAGCTCGAACCGCGAGGGCGCCCGCGAGAAGGTGCGGTCGAACATCGAGTACGACGTCAACCTCAAGGCCGAGCTGCAGATCCAGCACCTCCACGAGAAGGTGGATGCTCTGCACCGGGAGATCCTCGCGCGTCTGGACGGCGGCACACCGAAGCACCCGGCCAGCTGGACACCGCCACCGCGGCAGCACGACGAGTCGGGCTGACCGTCGACGTTGCCCTCGATGCGGGGGTCGACGCGCACCGCGTGATTCGTAGGTGGAGATCGCCCCTTCCTTCGTCGGTGGAACCGGGGTAAACGGTGCCTCCAGATGCCGCGTCGCAAGGATCTGGAGTCGGTTCTGATCATCGGGTCGGGGCCCATCGTGATCGGGCAGGCCTGCGAGTTCGATTACTCCGGGACCCAGGCGTGCAAGGCGCTGCGCGAGGAGGGCCTGCGGGTCATCCTGATCAACTCCAATCCGGCGACGATCATGACGGATCCGGAGCTCGCGGACGCGACGTACGTCGAGCCGCTCACCGTCGAGGTCCTGGACAAGGTCCTCGAACGCGAGAAGCCGTCGGCGGTGCTCCCCACGCTCGGTGGGCAGACGGGCCTGAACCTGGCGATGGCCGCGCACAAGGCCGGCCTGTTCGAGAAGCACAACGTCGAGCTCCTCGGCGCCAACGTGCACTCGATCGAGATGGCCGAGGACCGCGAGCTGTTCAAGCAGGCGATGGCGCGGATCGGGCTCTCGTGCCCCCGCTCGACGCTCGTCAGCTCGGTCCAGGAGGCGCGCGCCTGCATCGACGAGATCGGGTTCCCGGCGATCCTGCGCCCGAGCTTCACGCTCGGTGGCTCGGGCGGCGGCATCGCGTACAACCGCGGCGAGTTCGACCGGATGGTCCAGTTCGGTCTCGATCAATCTCCGGTGCACTCCATCCTGATCGAGGAGAGCGTGCTCGGCTGGAAGGAGTTCGAGCTCGAGGTCGTTCGCGACTCGAAGGACAACGCGGTCATCGTGTGCTCGATCGAGAACCTCGATCCGATGGGCGTGCACACCGGCGACTCGATCACCGTCGCGCCGGCGATGACGTTGACCGACAAGGAGTACCAGCGCATGCGCGACGCCTCGATCGCGATCATGCGCGAGATCGGCGTCACCACCGGCGGCAGCAACGTGCAGTTCAGCGTCGATCCGGCGACTGGCCGCATGCTGGTGATCGAGATGAACCCACGCGTGTCGCGGTCGAGCGCACTCGCGTCGAAGGCGACCGGGTTCCCGATCGCGAAGATCGCCGCGAAGCTCGCGATCGGCTACACGCTCGACGAGCTCGACAACGACATCACCCGCGTCACGCCCGCCTCGTTCGAGCCGACCATCGACTACGTCGTCGTCAAGTGGCCGCGCTTCGCGTTCGAGAAGTTCCCGTCGGCGCGCCCCGTGCTCGGACCGCAGATGAAGTCCGTCGGCGAGGCGATGGCGATCGGACGGACGTTCCGCGAAGCGCTCGGCAAGGCGATCCGCTCGCTCGAGACCGGACGCGCCGGGTTCGACCTGCCGATGGCGATCTATGGCGATGACCTCGCCGCGATCGAGCGCGCGATCAGCGTGACCACGCCCGATCGCCTGTTCCAGGTCGCACGCGGCTTCCAGCTCGGGCTCACGCTCGAGCGCGCGCACGAGCTGACGCGCATCGACCCGTGGTTCCTCCACCACGTGCACTCGATCGCGATGACCGAGCACAGCCTCTCCGGCGTACCGCTCGCATCGCTCGACGCCGCGCGCCTCCGCGAGATCAAGCGGCTCGGCCTCAGCGACCGACGGATCGCCGCACTGACCGGCGCCACCGAGGCCGCCGTGCGCGGCGCGCGCCACGCCGCGAACGTGCGCCCCGTGTACAAGCGTGTCGACACCTGCGGCGCCGAGTTCGCGTCCCACACGCCGTACATGTACTCGACCTACGAGGACGAGTGCGAGGCGGAGCCCACCGACAAGCGCAAGGTGATGATCCTCGGCGGTGGTCCGAACCGGATCGGCCAGGGCATCGAGTTCGACTACTGCTGCGTGCACGCGGCGATGGCGCTCAAGGAAGAGGGCATCGAGTCGATCATGGTCAACTGCAACCCGGAGACGGTGTCGACCGACTACGACACCTCGGACCGGTTGTACTTCGAGCCGCTCACCCTCGAGGACGTGCTCGCGATCTGCGACGTCGAGAAGCCGTGGGGCGTGATCGTGCAGTTCGGTGGTCAGACACCGCTCAAGCTCGCCGTCGCGCTCGCGAACGCCGGCGTGCCGATCCTCGGCACCAGCGCCGACGCGATCGACCGCGCGGAGGATCGCGAGAGGTTCGGCGAGGTGATGAAGAAGCTCGGGCTCCGCGCGCCGCGCTGGGGCATCGCGCGCTCTCTCGAAGAATCGCGGACCGTGGCGAACGAGATCGGGTTCCCCGTGATGGTGCGCCCGAGCTACGTGCTCGGCGGCCGCGCGATGGAGCGCGTCTACGACGCCAAGGGCCTCGAGGACTACTTCACCCGCGTGCTCGGGCTCAGCGGCAACGCCACGCACAGCTCCGGGGGCACCGGCCAGGACGAGTCCGCCACCGTGGGCTTCCCTCTGCTCATCGATCAGTTCCTCGCTGATGCCGTGGAGCTCGACGTCGACGTGATCGCCGACAAGACGGGCGCCGTGATCGTCGGTGGTGTGATGGAGCACATCGAGGAGGCCGGCATCCACTCCGGCGACTCGGCGTGCGCCCTGCCGCCCTACTCGCTTCCCGCCGACATCGTCGACGAGGTCAAGCGCCAGGCGCGGATGCTCGCGACCGAGCTCGGCGTGATCGGCCTGATGAACACACAGTTCGCGGTCCTCGGCGGCGACGTCTACATCATCGAGGTCAATCCGCGCGCATCGCGGACGGTCCCGTTCGTCTCGAAGGCGATCGGCAAGCCGCTCGCGAAGATCGCGGCGAAGGTGATGGCCGGCAAGACGCTCGCGGAGCTCGACGCGTTCCCGCACGGGGAGGTCGAGCCGCGGCACGTCTCGGTCAAGGAAGTCGTGTTCCCGTTCGTCAAGTTCGAGGGCGTGGACACCATCCTCGGCCCCGAGATGCGCTCGACCGGCGAGGTGATGGGGATCGACTCGGACTTCGCCCGCGCGTTCATGAAGAGCTGGATCGCCGCCGGCGGCAAGCTCCCCACCACCGGCACCGCGTTCCTCTCGGTACGCGAGGCCGACAAGCCCGCGCTCGTCGAGATCGCGCGCCGCCTCGTCAACCTCGGCTTCTCGCTCGTCGCCACCCACGGCACCGCGATGCACCTGCGCAACCACGGGCTCCTCGTGAAGGGTATCAACAAGGTGCTCGAGGGTCGCCCGCACTGCGTCGACGCGATGGACAACCACGAGATCCAGCTCGTCATCAACACCACCGAAGGCACGCAGGCGATCCAGGACTCGCAGTCGCTGCGGCGCGCCGCGCTGATGAACAACATCGCGTACCAGACCACGCTGCGCGGCGCACGCGCGGCGCTCGAAGCGATCGCGGTCGCGAAGCGCGGCGACATTCGCGTCGCGCCGCTCCAGAAGTACAACGCACCCTGATCCTGCCGCCCGCCTGGCTCATCCGAGGCGCACGTCCTCGGTCGTCGCGCCATCGATCGTCTCGATCAGCTCGCGATACCAGCGAGTGACCTCGCGCGTGCGGCCCGGAAGCGCCGTGGTGCCCCAGACGATCGAGATCGTCGCGTGGGTGTTGTCGTGCGTCTTCGTCCGCTGCGCATCCTTGACGGGCGTCCCCGTCGGGCCCTGCGCATCGTGGAGGCAGATCAGGCCCGAGACATCGATGGTCTGGCCCGACGGGTTGAACGCGTACGTGGTGCCCGCCGGAGCGATCCGGAGGGTCAGCGCCCCATCGACGAGATCGAGATCGACGAGGGAGATCGGCAGGCCGCTGTGGAGCGAGACCACGTTGCAGACGTCGACGCCCGCGTTGATCCTCGGGAATCGCCCGTCGGTGACCGCCGCCACCAGGTACTCCGAGGCCGGCTTGCTCCGGCCGGAGGGCTTGAACCCGCCGTGGCGGAGGAGGTCCCGGACGGCCCGCTTCACCGCCTCCGACGGGGAGAATGGGGTCCGCGCCTCCGGGCCAATGAGAGCACCGATGGCCGGCGGTGTGGCGGTGCTCACCAACGGTTGCACAAACCGCGCAACGAATGCGCCCGCGTCGAGGAGTGGGTGGGGGGCGATGTTGACAGTGAGCTGCATACCTACACCGCTCCGACGAGGCCTTTGTGTACAATACCTTGGTGACCCTGGGGGCGGCACCCGGCGCTCGACCCACGCGGCTCGGGCGATACGAGCTGATCACGCAGATCGGGCAAGGCGGGATGGCGGAGGTTCAGCTCGCCATCCAGCGCGGTCCGGCTGGGTTCGAAAAGCTCGTGGTGGTGAAGCTCGTCCACGAGAACCTCGTCGCGCAGGCGGGCTTCGTCGACATGCTGCTCGAGGAGGCGAAGGTCGCGGCGCTGGTCAAGCACCCGAACGTCGTCGACATCTACGACCTCGGCGAGCAGGACGGCACCTACTTCATCGCGATGGAGTACCTCGACGGCGAGTCGCTCGCGGCGATCCTGCGCGCGTCGCGACTGGGCCCGCGGCTCGATCCGTTCTCGACTGCGCGGATCATCGCCGACGGCGCCGCCGGCCTGCATGCG
>JAYVLW010000568.1:0-2738 GCA_043759315.1 Myxococcales bacterium | reverse complement strand
TTGCTGGTCTCGACGGCGCGGTCGGCAGCGCCCGGCTCGATCTCGTAGGGGCGGATGCGGTACGCGAGGGCGTTGAGGCAGTCGCCGATCAGGATGCCGCGCACGACGCCCCAGAAGAACGCCGGGTTCATCTCGAGGCCGACGCCGTCACCGGTCGCCTGCTTGAGGCCGCCCGTCTGCTGGAACAGCAGGACGCGGAAGCCGTCGAAGCCGGAGTCGCGGAGCGCCTTGCGGTACTCGGTGACGTACGTGCCGAACCGGCACGGGCCACAGGCGCCGGCCGTGATGAACACGTGGTTCTTGACGATCTCTTCCTTGGTCTTGCCCTGATCGCGAAGACCGTCGAGGTACTTCACGAGGTTGCCGACGGTGAAGTACGTCGGGTTGCACTGACCGCGGTTGCCGTACTCGCGGCCGAACTGCAGCGCGTCGTTGTCCGGCGTGTCGAGCGCCATCACCTTGTAGCCGAGGCCGCGGAGCGCCGCCTGGATGAACAGGTCGTGCGCCATCGTGAGGCCGGAGACGAGGATGGTGGTGTGCTCGCGCTGGTCGCGCGTGAACTCGCGGGGGACCGCGTCGAACCAGTGCTTCGCGTTCTCGACCGGGAGGCCGAGGCGCTTGCGCTCCTCGATCTCGAATTTCTTGAGCTCGGCCTCGATGGATTCGAGGGACATCGAGTCGAGGTTGGAACCGTTGGTATCGTTCGTGGTGCTCATGTTGTTTCTCCTCGTGTCCTTTAGGTCCGCATCACATTGAGGGCCGTGGCGCGCTTCGCCTTCGGCTTGTTGGCTTCGTCCGCTGCGCGCCACACCGACACTTGCTCGGCGAGCGTCTTGATCTCGCGATCCAGCTTGTCGTCGATCTTGCCCATGCCGGCGAGCTTCTGCTGGAGGCCCGCCATCAGCTCGAGCTTCTTCTCGACGAGCGTGCGATCGAGCTCGACCTTCTTCATCCCCTGATCCTCGAGCTTCTCCTTGAGGAGCATGAGGGTATAGGCGTAGGTCTTGACCCGGATCTTGATCGATCCGCTCGGCTTGTTCGCATCGATGTCGTGGAGAGCGGAGTACGCCTTGCCGGCCGAGGCGATGATCGAATCGATCAGGCCATAGGTCGGCGCGTCGTGGCCGCACTTGAAGCTCGAGAGGTCGAGGCAGGCCATGTTCGGGTGCCGCGACGCGTACTTCGCCGCCCACACCTTCTGGACGGAGTTCGTGGAGTAGTTCTCCGGCCACACGTCGCTGACATCGAGGCCGTTATCGATCACGCCCTTGGCGATGTCCTCGGCGAACAGCTCGTCCATCCGCGCCTTGTCGCGCGGCAACGACCGCATCGAGAGGATCGGGTAGCCGAGCGCCTGGAACTCCTCGAGGACCGAGTGGTTCATGCCCGGATCGTTGTGGTACGGGCGGCCGAGCATGACGAGCGCCACGCGGTTCTCGCGGGTGACCTCGTCGAGGATCTCGCGACCCTTGCGCTCCATCTCGTCCTCGAACGCCTGGACGGCCTTGAACGCCTCGTCGATCGCGTGGTCGTTCTCGTCCTGCGTCAGGCCGAGGAGCGGCCCCCACTCGCGGAACATCTGCTGCTTGCACATCAGATTCTCGTTGAGCGTCACCGCCGTATCGAGATAGCTGATACCGCGCTCGGCGAAGAAGTCCGTCTCCTTCGTGAACGCCGCGCGGATCACCTTCGGCGTGCCCGAGACGACCGGGCAGCTCGCCGTATCCATCTGGTTCACGATGAACGTGGGGATGTGCGTGATCGCAGGGAAGAAGATGTAGTTGAGCGGCTTCTTCTCGTGGTGCTTGAACAGGAGGTTGTGGATGTGGGCCTGGCAGACCTTGCTCGGGTAGCAGGGATCGACCGAGCCGTACTTGCAGCCGGCCTGCCACATCTCCTCGGAGGTCTCGTCGCTGAACACCACGTTGCGCGAGTCGATGCCGACCGCCTCGAGGTACGTGCGCCAGAACGGGCCCGTCGAGTAGAGGTTGAGGACGCGCGGGATGCCGACCCGGGTGTCCTTGCGCTTCGCCCAGATCTCCGCGCTCGCGCGCTGGAACGGACGCTTGATCGGCTTGTGGCGGATCGCGCCGAGCAGCGTCTTCTTGACGACGACGTCATCGACCAGGCTGCCGTGCTCCGGCATCGGGACGTGCTCGTAGAACGCCTTGAACGCGAGCTTCGCCTCGTAGTCGACGAGGTTCGGGTACTTCTTCATGCGCGACTGGCGCTCTTTGTTGAGCTTCTTCAGCGCGTCCATGTTCTCGACGGTGCCCTTCTCGCACGAGAAGCCGCTGATATAGCGGGCGGTCTTGCCGTCGAGGGTCTTGGTGTCGATGAACGTACGGCTGCAGTTGTTCGGGCAGAAGTTGCAGCGCGTCTCCTCGTTGTTGAGCGAGACGTACTCGATGTCCACGGCCTGATCGAGGCCGACGAACGTCGTGGTGCCGCGGCGGCGGGTGACGCGGAGCGCTTCGAACGCTGCGCCGATCGCACCGGCCTCGCCGGCGTGCGGGTGGAGGTAGACCTCGGCGTTCGGGACGCGCTTCTCGATGTAATCGACCTGCGCCTTGAGGGCCGCGAGGTTCTTCTGCGTGCCGCCCTGGAGCACGAACACGCGGCCGAGCTCGGCCATGCGGGGGATCTGGACGACGTACTGCCAGATGTTCTTCGGCAGCACGAGCGCGAGGCCCGCGAGCAGCTCCTCCTTGGCGTAGCCCTCCTTCTGGAAGTTCACG
>JAYVLW010000567.1:0-4529 GCA_043759315.1 Myxococcales bacterium | reverse complement strand
AGTGATTACAAGTTGTTGTATAACTCGGAAGGCGCTGAGATCTCAACGCCAAGAACATGCCACCGCACATCGTTCCAAGGAATGTCGAAGTAGGTCATGGGCGCCTCCGTGGCTGCTCGCAGCGCGGATCTTTCCAGCCTTCGTCGGGGCGTGGAGGTGCACGACCTCGACCACGGTCACGGCCGGCGTCGCGCCGAGCCAGCGCACGACTTTGTAGCGCTGCTCGATGACCGTACCGACCTGGAGATCGAGATCCGAGGGCAGTGGCGCCATCGCGTCAGTCTGCACGACGCTGGGATGTACGTCACGCGACTTGCTCTTGCACGCGACGAGGCTTGCAACGATCACGAAAGCAGCCGTCCAGCTTGACACTCCTCGGAGGATGGCACGAATGGGCGATGCCATTCGACGAGCTTGTGGCCGCTCGTGCGCACTCGAGCTCGGCGGCGCCACCGAACACGTACGCTGCTGCTCGGCGGCATCGGCGTGAGCTCCTCCAGGTCACTTCACTACGCTTGCGAAATCCCCGTGTCGCAACGCTCAGCCGCGCGAATCGTGCAGGACGTTCTGTAGTTCCGACGGCAACTGGTCCCAGCGGACCCACCACGTGGAATCGCGGTACGTCGAGGTCTCGTGCCCCGGCTCCAGATCGATGTCGCTCGTCGGTCAACGATCGCGACACCTTCGATCGAGACCCTCGGCGACACCTACTCCTGGCCTCTAAGTCCCGGGGGGCATCGGCAAGCCGTTGCTATTGCTTCACTTTGCTAGCCGACTGGTTGGGGCTGGGAGGAGGCATCGCCAATATGATACATGTATCGCCAGTACGATGCCAGTGCGCTAACATATTTTTATTCCTCATCTTATCTGATATCGTCGTGGAACCATATCGGTTATACGATGCGAGTATCGCGTTACTGATTCCCCGTGCTTGCGCGAGACATGAAAGCGACCACCCAGATCAAGCTCGACATCGCTCGCAAAGTTCGCGAGCTGCGGCATTCACGCAGCTGGACGCAAGCCGAGCTGTCGAAGCAGCTTGGCATCTCGCAGAACTGGCTGAGCGAGATCGAGCGAGGTGATGGCTCATTCACGGCGGAACAGTTCCTGGTCTTGCTCCGCCTCTTCAACGTCTCGACGAATCACTTCACTGAGCCGCTGCCAAGCGCTGTCGACCTTCAGAATTCACTCGCGCGGCTTGGCGCATTCCACTTGCAGGAGAGTTCTCGAGGGGTCCCGAGCGCTCAGCTCGACGATGCTCAGAACGCAATCCTCGAAGCGTTGGTCGATGCCACTCCTCGCGTGATCACGGCTGTAGCACCCGTCTTGATTCGCAACACCCGTCGCATCAACCTGTGGAAGGTTCTCGCTGGGCTCAGTGCCTTGGGTCTCGAGCGCAGGCTTCCATGGCTCATCGACAACACCAAGGCCGCCATCGAGATGATCAAGGCCCGAAAGCCCGCGCGTGCCCTGTCATCGAACTACAGGAAGGCTGAGCTTCCGCTGGAGCTGTTCCTCTCAAAGGCCCAAGATCTGCCAACGACGGGTGCACTGGATGTCCTCGATCAAACGATCAGTACGCTGAAGACTGTCGAGGAATTGCAGCTCAAGGGTTCGGATGCTTCGCGCCGATGGGGAATCGTTACAGCCATCCAGCCTGCGGACTTTGTGGATGCCCTCGAGGCCGCCGATGAACAGCATTGAAGAATTCTGGGTTGAAGTCGATGCGCGTTGGTCACCCGCCGACGGGAAACAGCCGATCCGGATCATCGGATCCGGTGCACTGATGCTCCAAACGACCTACGAACGAGGCACGAACGATAGCGACGTGTTTCAAACCACGGACCTCTCTCAACCGATCAAGGACCAGTTGCTCGCCATCGCCGGGATAGGCACCGAGCTTCACACCAGACGCAAGATGTACGTCGACATCGTCGCAAACGGGATCCCGTTTCTCCCACGTCCCCAAACGTGGCACGCGGTGGATCATCTCAACGGACATCTGTCGCGCCTGGACGTGTTCGCACTTGATGTGCTCGACGTCGTCGTCAGCAAGCTGAAGCCATTCAGAGCCCGAGATCTCAGTGACATCGCTGCAATGATCGATCTTGGTCTGGTTCGACACTCGGACTTACTCGAGCGCTTCACGTCAGCCGTCGACGAATTCGCGTATGGAGCCTACGCCTCCGACATCCCGACCTACGTTCGCAACCTGCACCAAGTGGAACGAGATCTCCTCGATGTTCCAGAGTCGGAGATCGACCTACCGTCGTGGATCTGACTCATGCCGACCATGTCGCAGACCCGCGTGCGGCTCCTTCGATTCACCCTTGAGCCGGTACTCGCTCTCGACGATGGCGCCCAGCTCGGGGCCCTAGTACCACTCGCGACACCAGGTGAGCCGACCTAGTCCGTCGGGCGCTGGTAGCGCGCCATCATCGCCTCGACATTCGCGCGCAGCGCATCGCGCCAGCTCACCGGCGTCACGAGCTCGGCGAGCGCACCGAAGCTCTGGACCCACGGGATGATCTCCCACTGCGCACTCGAGCGCAGCCGATAGACCAGCGTGCCGTCCGGCCGTCGTTCCTTGCGCTCGCTCGGGTGGTGGGTCCGCTCATCGAGAGACCAGGCGATCTCGGCGTCGAACACGATCTCGACGTCCTCCTCCTGATCGCTGACGAAGATCCCGAACGCCTTCGCGATGTGCGCGTCGACATCGAGCCCCGGCACCGCGAACACCTCGGTCGAGACCTCGAGCTTGCGCACGCGATGGAACGCCAGCGTGGTGATCCGCTGGTGGTCGCCGAGGCACGCGAGCACGTACAGCGCCGACCGGTGCCAGACGAGGCGTAGCGGGCGCGCCGTGTGCTCGCGCGGCGCCTTGCCGGCTGCCTGGTACGTGATCGTGCAGACCCGGCGGCGCGCGATGGCGTCGACGATCTCGTCGATCTGATCGCGCTGCGGTTCGTAATCGACGTGGCCGCGCGCGTGCGGCACGAACACCCGCGACAGCGCCTCGAGGCCGCCGTTGTGGCGCGGGCTGAGGAACCCGCGGATCTTGGTCATCACCGACTTCAGATCCTCGTGCAGCGGCGTACCGACCATCCCGGCGATCGCGGCCTGCGCGGCATAGATCGACAGCAGCTCGGTGGTCCCGAACGTGATCGCCTCGAGCGCGCGGATCTTGTGATCGATCCGGTACACCTTCTTCTGCTTCCCGGCGGTCTCCTCGACCAGCGCGAAGTCGCGCTCGAGCGTGGCGAGGTCGCGCTCGATCGTCGCCTTGCTCGTGCCGAGCTGCTCCGACAGCTGCTTGACGCTGTACGGCTCGGTCGCGTCCGCGAGCAGCCGCAACAGCGCCCACTGCCGGACCAGCTGCTGCGAGTCCGGGCGCCGCTCTGCCGCCTTCGCGATGATCTCGGTCACCCGTGCATTCTCGGCGCAGGGCATGACATCAGCCCGCGCGACCCGCCGACCGCGTCACGCGGCGAGGCGGTTCTGGGCGCGTCCTCAGTTGTGGGGTCCGCGCGCCGCTCGATGTGCCATCGTGGCCGGAGGGAACCGCCGTGGACCGCTACAAGGTGACCATCACGTACTCGGAGCCGACCTATGCCCAGGCGCGGGGCATCGCCGAGCTCTCGTACAGGGGCTGCTTTGTGGTGACTGCGTTCGACCCGGAAACCGCGATCGTGCTGGCGACCGAGCTGTTCGAGGCGGCGCAGCGCGGCTCCGGCGTCTCGTGGGTGCGCGTGATCAAGGCGACGCGCTGGGAGCGACTCGAACGCAGCAAGGCAGCAGCGCAGTAGCCTGGCCGCGAGCCGTCACGACAGCCAGCACCACCTCGCGCGCGTATCGATGCCGAGCTCGAGCTCGGTGGGGCCGATCAGCTCGAACACACGGGCGTCGCGACCACTGGCCATGCGCGTCCCGAACGTGCTGGCGGTGTCGATCACCAGCAACCGGTCGTCGGTCTGCAGCAGCAGCGCGTGCACCCGGGACAGCGAAGGGGCGTGACCCGACGCCCCGTTGTCGCACCGCTCGTAGCGCCCGAGCAGCACGCCCTCACCCAACGCGCGCTCGCCGACGGTGATCGTCGATTGCGCCGCGGGCCCGGTGATGACGAGCTGCCCGGACACCTCACCGTGCTCGACCAGCCCGGCCGCGATGTCGCGCGGCCCGCGCGTGCGGACGACCATGGTGATCCCCGGCGCACGCGCGGGTGCCCGGGCGTGTAGCGCCGAGCCGTCGGGCCTGGGCGCGAGCTCGTCGAAGTACACGCGCTCGGGCAACATCGCCCACGCGTCCTCGGCGTGCTCGGGCCAGTCGGTGGGATCGCCGAGCGGAAGGGCGAGCACGACGTACCCGCCGCACCGGATCAGCGAGGGCCCCTCCGCGCGCAGCCCGCGCAGCGCCCTGCCGGTCTCGTCGACCATGCCGGCCTCGGTGCGCAGGTCGAGCACGCGGTAGCTGAGCTCGGCGGAGCCCTTGCGCCAGCTTCGAACGGGCGCGACCACGACCGCGAGCTGCCG
>JAYVLW010000566.1:0-5627 GCA_043759315.1 Myxococcales bacterium | reverse complement strand
CGAACGATGTTGAGGAGGCCGTAGACGCCCCAGCAGAACATCACGATGCCGATCCAGCCGGTGTACGGCGTCAGCTTGTTGATGAGCTCCTTGGCGTTGGGCTTCTTCGCCACGATGAGGGCCGAGGCCGCGAGAATTCCACCAGCGATCGAGATCAATCCGTCGAGCATCTTCTGAGTCTCCTGTTTGGGTTTCGAAAGCGTCCTACCCATCAGCAACCCCAGGGCCAGGCTCGAATCGCGCGTAACTAGCTGCCACTGCTGGTGGCTGTCGGCGGCGAGGTACGCAATAAATTGCTCGATCGCGCAAATGGCCAGGCTGACCGAAGGACCCACGCTCAAGGACACCGGCGGCGAGACCGTGCTGCTCGCGCGGACGACGCTCGTCCTCTACCACCGGGATGGCGCCACGGTCGCGCACCTCGAGAAAGGGCGCTCGTTCGTGGTCGGGCGCGCGGCGCCGTCCGAGGTGGAGATTCCGGAGCTCGGGCTGTCGCGACAGCACGCGCGGTTCACGTGGGACGACGACGGCCTGTGGGTCGAGGACCTCGGCAGCACGAACGGCACGAAGAAGAACGGCGAGCTCGTGACCCGGGCGCGGATCGCACCCGGCGACGAGATCGCCGTCGGGCCCGTGATGGTCTCGGTCCACGTGCTGTCCTCGATCGACGAGGAGCTCCGCGGCTTCGACGGCCACGACCGGTTCGTCGCCGCGCTCGCCGACGAGCTGACGCGCGCGCGCACGTTCGCGCGACCGCTCGCGCTGATGATGGTGCGGTCGACGAACACCAAGGAAGGCCACGTCAGCCGGTGGGCGAGCCGCCTGCGCTTGCGCCTGCGCCCGGTGGATCGCGTCGGCATCTATGGGCCGGCCGCCGTGCTGGTGACGTTGCCGGAGACCACGGCGGAGGCGGTGCAGGGCCTGGTCGCGGCGCTGACCGGCGGGCAGCCAGCGCTCGCCTGCAACGTGGTGACGTTCCCGGGCGACGGTGGCTCGGTCGAGGAGTTGATCTCGGCGGTGCAGCAGCCGCGGGCCACGCGCGACGAGCGAGAGCAAGCCTCGTCCGTGATCGTCAAGAACCCCGCGATGAAGCAGGTGATGGCCACCGTGAAGCGGCTCGCGCAGTCGACGATCGCGGTGCTGATTCACGGCGAGACCGGCACCGGCAAGGAAGTGATCGCGCGCGCACTGCACGACGGCGGGCCGCGCAAGAAGCAGCCGATGCGGACGATCAACTGCGCCGCGATTCCCGGGCAGCTGATCGAGAGCGTGCTGTTCGGCCACGAGCAGGGCGCGTACACCGGCGCCGACAAGGCAGCGCGGGGGCTGTTCGAGCAGGCGAGCGGCGGCACGGTGCTCCTCGACGAGATCGGCGAGCTCGCCCCCTCGGCGCAGGCCGCCCTCTTGCGCGTGCTCGAGACCAAGAAGGTGACGCGGGTCGGCGGTGACAAGGAGGTCGATGTCGACGTGCGGGTGATCGCCGCCACGCACCGCGATCTCGACGCGATGGTCGAGGCGGGGCGGTTCCGTCAGGATCTCCTCTACCGGCTCAACACCATGACCGTGCGGTTGCCGCCGCTGCGGGAGCGCGTGGACGAGATCAAGCCGCTCGCCGAGCGCTTCCTCAAGGAGGCATGCAAGCAGGCCTCGGCCGACGTGCGGTCGATCGATCCGCAGGCGCTCGCCGCGCTCGAGGCATATGGCTGGCCCGGCAACGTGCGCGAGCTGCGCAACGCCATCGACCGCGCGGTCGTGCTCGCCGAGAACAAGACGATCATGCTCGCCGATCTCACCGACCGCATTCGCGGTGCGACGAAGTCCGCCGAGTCCGAGGCCGGTGGCGACGGCGCGCTGCCTTCGGACTACAAGGATCACCTGCGCAAGTACGAGGCGGAGTTGATCCTGAAGGCGCTCCACAAGCACAACGGCAACCAGACCGAGGCCGCGAAGGCGCTCGGACTACCGCTCCGCACGCTCGTCCACAAGATCCAGACCTACGGCATCAAGAAGAAGTTCGACCGCTGACTGCTGCGTGATCGAGCAAGTTGTTGCGTAGCAGGTGCGAGTGGTGACGCGGAGTTAGCGAGGGCACGGTGGTTGCTCGTGCTTCGCGCCGATGCGCACGTTCCCGGTCCTGTTCCTGCTCGCCGCCTGCGCGAGCTCCTCGAGCTCTCACGAAACCACCGCGGCGGTGCTGGTAGAGGTGCCCGCCGCGAGTCCGCGCCTGACCATCACGCCGATCGAGATCACCGACATCACGGTCACAGCGAGCGGCACGACGTCCGAGGTCGTGGAGTTCACGCGCACCACCACGCTGCTCGAAGCGCCGCAGGCGGATGCGCTCCGGCTGGGCGTGATCAAGAAGACGGCGCGCGCCGCGGTCCGGGGCGAGGCCGCCGGTGACGACAGCTGCGCGCGCTGGATCGAGATCGAGCCAAAGGGCTGGACATGCGAGTCCGCGGTCGTGACCACCAGCGAGGCGCCGACCGCCGCCACCCCGTTCGCCCTCGACGAGGACGACAGCGATCGCCCGGCGGTGATCCGCGCGACGTACGGCATGGTGCGTCGCGGCACCACCGCGTTCGCGAACCGGCAGGAAGCGAGCACTGGAGATGGCCGCGTCCTCGTGGGCTCGAACACGGTTCGCGCGGCGGGCGCGACCACGATCGATGGCAAGCGGTTCTGGCTGACGAGCAAGGGCGAGCTGATCGACGCATCGCAGATCGTCCAGATCTCGCCGTCGAGCTTCAAGGGCGTCGCGATCGGCGAGGGCGCGCCGCTGCCGGCATGGATCCGTGGGCGCAAGGATCCGTCGAAGCCCGTGGGAACCGCGACGGAGCCGGGTGGGCGCGTCCGCGGCGCGCTCGCGGCGCGCACGGTGGTGACGGTCCGCGAGGTGTCCACCGACGGTCGGTTCGTACGCGTCGACGACACCGCGTGGGTCCCGCGCGGCGACGTGCGCACGGTCGCGCTCACCGCGCCGCCCGAGGGCACGGGCGCCGACGAGAAGTGGTTCGACGTCGACCTCGACACGCAGATCCTCGTCGCGTACGAGGGGACGCGCCCGGTCTACGCGACGCTCGTGTCGACCGGAAAGTACGGGCACTGGACGCCGACGTTGATCTCGCGGGTGCAGGCGAAGCACGAGAGCACTCCGATGACGAGCGACAAGGGCGACGTCTACTCCGTCGCCGACGTGCCGTGGACGATGTTCTACGACGGTCACTACGCCCTGCACACCTCCTACTGGCACAACGGCTTCGGTGGACCGCGCAGCCACGGCTGCATCAACCTCGCGCCGCGCGATGCGCGCTTGCTCTATCGATGGTCGTCGCCCGACGTGCCGCCCGGCTGGACCTCCGTCTATGGCACGGAGGCGCACCCGGGCTCGCTCGTGCGCATTCACGCGGCGAAGCTGCCCGAGCCGAAGTTCCGCGGGTACGCGAAGCGGATCCGCGAGGCCGGTGCCACCGTTGCCAGCTCACTGCCGTGACAGCGCGTCGAGGCACCTCCGCTCGACCGAATCGGCGGCGGCTCACAGCTCCAGGTCGAAGAGGACGCGCGCGCCGACCTTGATCGTCGTCGCGTCGCCGCCGTCGAGGAACGTGCGCTCCCACGACACCGCGATGCCTGCACCGGGGAATACGAACCGCGTGCGCAAGGCGCGCGCGCCGATCGCGAACCCCGCGTGCACACCGTGGTCGTACTTCGTCCAGTCGCGCTCGCTCGTGCGCCCGAGCCATCCCGCTTCGACCTCGCCGTAGAAGTTCGTGGTCAGCTGCCGCCGGTACACGATCGGCGTCACCACGTCCGCGCCGACCTCGAGCTGCGTGCGCTCGCCCATGTCGTTCTTCGGAAACGCGGCGGACAGGCCGATCTCGGCACCGACGAACAGCGCGCTGCCGCCTTCGAACGCATACCCGACGAGCGCCCTGCCGGCGCCGCCCGCCTTCAGGTCCGAGCGCCCGTCCTGGTACGACGCGATGCCCTTCCCGCCGCCGCCGCCGGTCAGCAGCCAGTGCCCATCGGAGATCTGGCGCCCTTCGAACGGATACTGCGGCTCCATCCAGAACGGGCAATCGAGCGAGAGCTCCTCGGCGCGCGTCAGGACCTGCTGCACGCGATCGAGCACCAGGAGGTCCGACACCGCCGACAGCTTCTTGCCGCGAGCGCGCCACGCGACTTCGATAGGCCCACCCTGTCGACGGATCTCCTCGTCGAGCCACTGCGCGAGGGAGCGGCGATCGAGCGGATCCACGCGGCACACCGACTCGAGCGCCACGTTCATCAGGCCCTCGACCTCGCGGCGATCGATGCGCCACCCCGTGGCAGCCGTGACCGTCACCTCGCGCTCGAGATCGCGGAACAGCGCCGCCTGGCTCCGCCCGGGCGGGAGCGGCCCGGAGGCGCAAGCCGCGAGAACCACGGACGTGAGGGCACAGAGGAAGCGGCTCATCGCGGGCTTGGAGGGTACTACGGTGCGGTTCGATACACGTGTTCGCGTGGTCGCACAGGTGGCTGCGCGTGGGGTGGCTCTGGGCGATCTAGACCGCTTCGATCCGTGCCGGCACGTGCTTGTGCCACGGCGTGCCGGCGATCCAGTCGCGGTCGACGGCGGAGGTCAACTCGTTCGGAGCGATGCCGTGGACTCCGCCTGCGTAGTCCACGCCGAGGCCGTTCGGCAGGCTCGCGTGCCCGGCCTGCAGCGTGTCCGTCACCTCGACGACGGCTACCACCGAGCCGGCTTTCGTGGTCACCCGCGCACGCCCGCCGTCGGCGATGCCGAGGCGCGCTGCATCGCTCGGTGACAGGCGGAGGGCACCCTCCACGTCCTTCTTGCGCCAGCTCGGATCGCGGAAGATCGTGTTCGCGGTGTTCGACCGGCGCTCTCCCGCGCTGAGCACGAACGGGAACAGCGGATCGCGCGGTGCCTCGACCTCGGTCGCCAGTGCCGCGAGCTCGCCGAGCAGCTCGGGCACGGCCAGTCGAACGCGCTTGTCCTTGGTCTCGACGCGCTTCCAGGTCTCCTCGTACTCGTCGACGGTGAACGTGATGCCGGAGCGCTGCGTGAGCATCGCCTCGAACAGCTGCTCGCCGAGCGCGGGCCCCGACGCATCGAAGCCGGCACGCTTGACCGAGGCCTGGAACGACATCGCGCACAGGTGCGCGGCGCCCCACAGCGCCGCCGTCGCGGCAGCGCCCTCGGGGAGCGTGGGTCCGAGCACCTCGAGCAGCACCACCGGCGCGAGCTTCTGCAGATTCGGGTTGCGCGCGCTCGCCGAGAAGAACGCGGGTGCGAGCGCGGCGCGGCCGAGGGCCGCCGCGGCGTGCAGCTCGGTCAGCTCCTCGTCGCGGAGCGCACCGAGCGCGCGCACCAGGCGGCGATGGATCTCCGGCTCGCCCAGCGTGCCGGGCAGGGGAGGCATCAGGGGCGCGCGGAGCTGGAACACGTTCGCCGGGAACTCGAGGTTGAAGAACGTGGCCTCCCACTTCTCGAACTGTGACGCCGCGGGCAGCACGTAGTGCGCGAGCCGCGCGGTCTCGGTCATCGCCACGTCGATCACGACCACGCACTCGAGCGCGGCAAACGCCTCGCGCATCCTGGCGCTCTCCGCGAGCGAGTGCGC
>JAYVLW010000565.1:0-8165 GCA_043759315.1 Myxococcales bacterium | reverse complement strand
CTGATCAAGATCCGCACGAACTTCATCCCCGAGATCATCAAGTCGGCCGAGGACTTGTAGTCAGAAGGCGTTCGCCCGGGTCTCATCCCGGCGCGCCTGTCTGACTATCCCCGGCCTTAGTTTCCCGCTCCTCAAACGGAGAAGTGATCCAAATGGCCGGCGCAAAAGTACCCCTCACGTTCCGCATCTTCAAAGGCGACCAGCTGCTCCGCGAGGAGAAGCTGAGCCTCTCGGTGATCAAGCTCGGTAAGGTGCCGTCGGCCCACCTGAAGCTCGATGACGAGACCGTCAGCCGCATGCACGCGATCATCGAGGTCAACGGACCCGGTGACGTGAGCATCATCGATCTCGGCTCGACGAAGGGTACGTTCGTCAACGGCCAGAAGGTCAACAAGGCGAAGCTCCAGTCCGGCGACACGATCGTCGTCGGTGAGACCCGCATCGAGCTCGCGATCGGCGCCGGCGAGGAAGAGGACGTGGCGACCTCCGTCAACCTCGGCGCCGCGCCGCCCGCCGCGCAGGACGTCGTCGCGTCGACCCCGCGCCCGGCTGCTCCGCCGGCGTTCGCGCAGACCATGGCCGCTCCGCCGCCGCCCGCGCCGCGGCCTCCGGCCCCACAGGCTCCGGCGCCGGCTCCGCAGGCGTTCTCCGCGCCCGCGCCGCAGCAGTACTCGCCTCCGCAGTCATTCTCGGCTTCGCCGGGGGCGACGGTGCGCCCACCTCCGGGCATGGCGGGTGGCCCCGCGATCTATGGCACCGCGATGGCCGCGCCCGCGTCGGGTTTCCAGGCTTCGATGGCCGGTGAAGCGGATGACATGGGCGGCGCCCGCGCCGTCGAAGTCGCTGCGATGCTCGGCGACTCGGTCATCGGTGTGAAGCACTGCATGGACCCGCGCGGTGGCAAGGTCACGCCGGCCACCTATGGCTTCTTCGGCGTCGCGCTCGCCATGATCCTCATGGCCGGCGTGTCGTTCTACATGGCCGTCGACAACGCGGCCTACAACAAGGGTCGCTACGACTACGAGACCCAGGTTCTCAAGAAGCCCGGCTTCGCGGTGCGCCCGCGCGTCCTGCCGATGGCCTACGACTGGATGATGTTCGGCGGCTTCTTCCTCGGCATCATGGCGGCGACCTACGGTCTCGCGCGCTATCGTTCGGAGAAGAAGAGCCCGTTCTATCGGATCGGCACCGCGCCGGGCGTCGAGTTCGCGACCGAGGGTGCGCCGGCGGCTGACTTCCCGCTGGTGGCGCCGTCGGGAGATGACTTCGCGTTCAACTTCAGCGCCGGCATGGAAGGCGAGATGGTCGTCAACGGCCAGTCGACCTCGCTGCAGGAGCTCGCGGCGCAGGGCCGCACGACGATCGCTCCGATCCCACCGGGCGCGAAGATCCGCGTCCGCGCGGGGAAGACGACGTTCCTCGTCTCGGCCGTTCCGCAGCCGCGCCGCCACGTGATGCCGCTGTTCGCGGCGCTCGAGAGCCGCGTGCTCGCGTACTTCGCCGGCTCGCTCGCCGTCCACCTCGGGTTCTGGCTTGTCCTCGAGCAGATCCCGGTCGAGGACTCGGGCGCGAACATCGACCTCGCGTCGCTCGAGGACACCTCGACCCGCACCAACAGCGCGTCGCAAGATGATCCGCCGCCGCCCGAGGAAGAGGACAAGCCCGACGACGGCGCCGACGAGTCCGGTGGCACCGGCACGGCGATGGCGCTCGAGGAAGGCAAGATGGGCAAGAAGGACTCGGACCGCGCCGAGGGCCAGTACAAGATGAAGAAGGAGCAGGAGGACCCGCAGCTCGCGCGCCAGCAGGCGATCGAGCAGGCGCGCACCGCCGGTATCCTCGGTTCGAGCGCACTGACCCAGGGCGGCGCGTTCGCGTCCCTCACCGGTACGGGCGACATCTCCAGCGGCTTCGACGACGGCAATATCTACGGCGGTCTACTCGGTAACGAGGCCGGCGAGATGAACGGTGGCTTCGGCTTCGGTCGCTCGGGCTTCGGCCCCGGTGGCGGCGGCACGGGCTGGGGCACGATCGGCACCGGCCGGTACGGCACGATCGGTCACGGCTCGGGCACCGGCTCGGGGTACGGCGTCGGTGGTGGTCGCGGCGGTATGCGCGGTCGTACGGCCTCGGTCCCGACGGTGTCGATCGGTCAGCCGAACGCGCAGGGCGATCTCGATAAGGCGATCATCCGTCGCTACATCAAGCGCAACATCCAGAAGATCCAGTACTGCTACGAGAAGGAGCTGCTCGCGAAGCCGGGCCTCGCCGGCACGGTGTCGACGCAGTTCTTCATCACGCCGAACGGCAACGTTGCCAGCTCGAGCGGCTCGGGCGTCGACGGCAACGTCGCCTCCTGCGTCGCCGGTGTCATCAAGGACATCGAGTTCCCGAAGCCGAAGGGCGGCGGCGGCGTGCAGGTCAACTACCCGTTCACGTTCCGCCCGGCTGGTTCGTGAAGTGATCTAACAACGTCTACTCTGCACTTCGAGGCCAGCACGGTGCTGGCCTCGTCGGTTTTCGGCAGCCGAAACTCGCCGAATCTTGGGAGATGACTTGTGACCCATCCCACTTCGTTTTACCGTCCGCGCATGAAGCTCCTCGCGTCTGCTGTTCTCAGCGCAGGCCTGTTGTTCGGCGCCACGGGTTGCCCGAACAAGTCGCACAACGAGAGCATCAAGCTCTCCAACGAAGGCACGAAGGCCTACGGGCAGAAGCAGTACGAGACGGCGATCGAGCGCTACCTCAAGGCCGTCGACGCGTGGAAAGAAAACCACACTGCCTGGTATGGCCTCGCCGGCGCGTACATCGGCAAGAAGGACTGGGCGAAGGCCTCCGATGCGATGCAGAACGCCGTCACCATCGCGCCCGAGCAGGCGATGTACCAGATGGTCTACGGCAGCACGCTCTACGAGAAGGCGATCTTCGTCGCGCGCGAGGATCAGGCCCGCCGCGAGAACAAGAAGCCCGAGGAGGTGACGCCGGATCTCACCGCCGTGAACTTCGAGAAGCCCGCGCAGACCCTCTCGAAGGCGATCGAGCTCAACCCGGAGCTGTGGCGCGCGCACTACTTGCTCGGCCGCATCTACCGCGACACCGGCAAGTCGAAGGAGGCTGCCGAGTCGCTGACGAAGTCGCTGCAGTCGGGGCCCACAGATCCGGGTCCATGGGTCGCGCTCGCCGAGATCTATCGCCAGTGGGACTACACCGATCAGGCGATCGCCGTGGCCACGCAGGGCGCCGCGGTGGTGCCCGGCAGCAACGAGGTCTCGGACATCTGGTTCGAGGTCGGCATGGGCTACGACGACAAGCGCCTCGACGACAAGGCGATCGAGGCCTTCACGAAGGCGCTCGAGAGCAAGCGCGACAACCACAAGGCGAAGTTCCAGCGCGGGCAGGCGTACTTCCGCAAGGGTGACTTCGGCAACGCGAAGAAGGACCTCGAGGACTTCGCGAAGTCCGGCGGTGCGTCCGTCGAGTTCGCGAAGCAGCAGGCGAGCAAGATGCTCCTCGATATCGCCGCGAAGAGCGCGATGCAGAACGGCGGCGGTGGCGCCCCCGTCGAGAAGCCCGAGGCGCCGGCCGGTGGGAACAAGAAGATGTCTCCCGAGGACATGCTCGAGGACGCGAAGAAGAAGAAGGCGGCTGCGGGCAAGTAGCCCGACGCTCGGCGAGAAGGACGGCTCCTGCGGGGGCCGTTCGGCGTTTCGGGGCTCGGCCGCCAAGCGCCGCCCCTCTCGGGCTCGGCCGCCAAGCGCGGCCTTCGGGCTGGGCCGCCCAGCGACTCGCGGCACCATGTGCCTCGGCGTCACCGCCGCCCACGTGCGCGCTCACTTCGTTCGGGTCTATTGCCGCCAAGCCGCCAAGAGCGCCAAGGGTCGGATAGGCCCGTCGCGAGCGTCTGACCAGACCCCGAGCGTTCTGACGGAGTTGCGTAGGGAGCTCGCGCGCGCCTTCGCGCGCTCGCCTATGTCCGGTTTCGGTTCAGCCGCTCGTCGCCATGCATTTGTTCATTCGCGTCCACGGTCGACCGTCGCACTCGTAGTCGTCTGGTCGTCGTCTGGGTCGTCGTCTGGGTCGTCGTCTCGGTCGTCGTCTCGGTCGTTTCGGCCGAGGCAGGGCGAAGGAGATCTCGGCGAGTGCCGGCAGAACGCTCGTGGTCTCGTCGAACGCTCGCGACGGGGCTACCCTTTCCCTTGGCGCTCTTGGCGGCTTGGCGGCCAAATCCTGGGAAGCGCATCCAAGCAGTGCGCAGGCAGCGGAAGGGGCGCGCGGCAAGGGGCGCCACGCGGCGGTGCGGCAGGTGCGGCGGTGCGGCGAGGCGCGATGGCGTCCTTGGCGGCCCTCCGAAAATTAGCGCGCGGCCACGTCCCCACGCTCGTAACTAGGCGTGATATAAAGCGCATAGGATGAGGGTCCGTTTTTTCTCTTTGTTTGCGGGAGGATAGACCGCAGATGGATACGCGTACGCTGCTTCGGGAACGCCTGCGCCGGTCGCGGGATTGGGCTGCTGCCATCGATGAGCTGGAGAAGGAGCTGGAAG
Organism: Myxococcales bacterium; assembly: GCA_043759315.1. GTDB lineage: Bacteria > Myxococcota_A > Polyangia > Haliangiales > Haliangiaceae > JABFXX01. Next base: position 3,622 of record JAYVLW010000565.1, on the reverse strand, counting down.
CGTCGGGCACGAAGCCCGAACAGTCCGAGCGACTTTGCGAGCTCGCTGCTCTCGTCGAGGATGTGATCCCCGAGCGAGACCGCGCCATTGGTCTGTACCAACGAGCGTGGAAGCTGCACCCCGCAAATGTCAGGGCACTGTCGCGCGCACGCGAGGTGTATGGCGAGATCGGTCGCTTCGAGATGGTCGCCAAGCTCGGCGAGATGGAGCTTCGCGATCCGAACTCTCCGTCGAACCTCGCGCAGATCGTCGGCGAGGCGATGCTCGACAACGGGCAGAAGGACAAGGCGCTCCCCATCCTCCAGCGCGCCCTCGAGCAGAGCCCCGACTCTGCCCGTGTCCAGGACGCTCTGCTCGCGCTCGATTACGATCCCGAGTTCTGGGGCGATCTCGTCGACTCGGCGCTCGAACGCTCCGACAAGCTCGAAGACGGCGTCGCGGTTCGCGGCCTGCTCCGCGCTGCGCGCATCCTCCGGATCGAAGCTCCCGAGGATCCTCGCCTCGAAGACGTGCTGACCAGGATCCTCGCGAAGGACATCGAACAGCCCTCGGCGAACTTCATCTACGAGACGCTGCTCTCCACGACGCAGCGCTGGGACGAGCTCGAGGCGCACCACGCGCGGCGTGCCGCCCAGGCTGGCGATCACGGCAAGCAGGTCGAAGCGCTCCGCATGTTCGGCCTCGAATGGCTGCAGCGGTTCAAGGACCGCGATCGTGGTGCGAAGTTCTTCAGCCAGGCGATCTCGGCCACGGCGAAGAACGGCGCAGTGCCGATGAGGAGTGTGGTCGCGGCGTTCACGCTGCTCCGTCAGGTCCAGGGCGAGAAGGGCGAGTGGAGCCAGCTCCTCGATGTCGCCGAGAGCGTGATCGACAAGCTGACCGGCGAGGACAAGCTCTACGTCGCGATCCAGGCCGGTAACATCGCGTTCGACAAGACGAACGACATCGCGCGCGCGCGGAAGTTCTTCGCGATCGCCGCGGACATCGAACCCGAGAACCCGACCGTTCAGGACTTCGTCGGAGCCGTCGGGCTTTCTGACGAGTCCGCCGCGCCGACCGCCGCGGGATCGCTGCCGACCATGGCCGCGTCTCCCACCGCCGCCGCGGAGCCAGGCGCATCCGACGACGACGAGCTCCCGAAGTCTGCGAAGCAGAAGGCCAAGCAGAAGGGCAAGAAGTCCAAGGGCAACGACGAGGCCGCCGACGACGAGGCTGCCGTTGCCGCTGCTGCTGCTGCCGACGCCAAGGCCAAGGCCGACGAGGAGATCGCCGCGAAGGCCGCGATCGAGAAGGCCGCGGCTGCGCAAGCCGAGGCCGCTGCCCGCGCCGAGTCCGACGCGAAGGCCGCTGCCGACAAGGCCGCCGCCGATGCGAAGGCCGTCGCCGATGCGAAGGCCGCCGCCTCCGGGTCCCCCTCCGAGCAGCACGCGGTCGCGCGCGCCGACGGCGAGGGCATGGCTCCGGTAGAGCCGCCGCGTGCGAAGACCCCGACGGCGCAGCCGGTGGCTGCCGCCGCGCCGCTGCCCGCGAACCTCGAAGAAGCGATGAAGGCCGCGCGGGCCGCCGAGTCGGGCACCGACAAGGGCCTCGCGGCATGGAAGGGCGTGGTCGCCGCGAATCCGACCGTGCAGGCTCCGCGCCGCGAGCTCGCGCGCGTGCTGCGCACGGCGGGATCGTGGGCGCAGCTCGCCGACGCGCTGAAGGACGAAGAAGCGAAGGCCGTGACGACCGGACCTGACAAAGCGTCCGTTCTGCTCGAGCTCGCCGAGGCGTACGGCAAGCTGAACAACGACAACCAGATGATCTCGGCGCTCAACGGCGCGGTCCAGCAGGACCCGTCGCGCCTCGAGATCTACGACCGGCTCGGCGCGCTGTACGAAGCGAAGAAGCGCTGGCCGGATCTCGTCAAGGTCCTCACCGAGAAGGCGGACCGCGCCGAGACGATGGAGCAGAAGGTCACGATCTATCTGCAGGTCGCGAACCTCTATCTCGAGCGGTTCTCGAACCAGGCGGAAGCGATCAAGGCGTTCGAGCGCGTGCTCGAGCTCGACGCGCATAACCAGCAGGCGATCGATCACCTGCTCGCCGTGTACGAGAAACGCCGCGACTGGGAGAAGCTGATCAAGCTCAAGGAAGCCGAGGTCGAGCGGACCCCGGAGCACGAGCGGGCCGCGAAGGTCATCGACGTCGCCAGGATGGCGGCGACGAAGGTCAAGAAGCCCGACATCATGACGTACTGGTGGGAGAAGGTCGTCCAGTACGAGCCGAACCACGAGGAAGCGCTCGCCGAGCTGTACAAGCTCTACGAGCGGAACAAGGAGTGGGACAAGCTCGCGGACATCTCGTCGCGGCAGGCCGACGCGGCCACCGACGACAAGACCCGCGCCGATGCGCTGCAGCGTCTCGGTCTCCTCTACACCGAGAAGGTCGAGAACAGCGCGAAGGCAATCGCTGCGTGGCAGCGCTTGCTCCAGATCGACGAGAACAACCGGCGCGCGCAGGACGCCCTCAAGAAGCTCTACGTCACCGAAGGCCGGTGGGACGATCTCGAGGAGTTCTATCGGACCCGCGGCAAGATCGACGAGTACATCCGCGTGCTCGAGCGCGAGGTCGAGGCCGGGAGCGAACAGTTCCGGCTCCAGCTCGCGATGAAGATCGCGGTGCTCTACCGCGACGAGATCCAGAAGGCAGATCGCGCGACCCGCGCGTTCGAGAAGGTCCTCCAGCTCGACGAGAACAACCTCGCCGCGGCCGAGGCCCTGATCCCGCTGTACGAGACGGGGAGAGATCCGCGTGCGCTCGTCCGCGTGCTGGAGATCCAGCTCAAGGCGACGTCGTCGGACGACCAGATCATGCGCCAGGAGCGCATGAAGCGCCTCGCCCAGTACAACGAGGAGAAGCTGCGCGACAAGGGCGCCGCGTTCGGCTGGTGGATCAAGGCGTTCGCCGAGGACCACGAGTCGGAGGAGATCCGCGCGGAGGCCGAGCGCCTCGCCGGGGAGACCGCGAGCTGGAATCTGCTGGTCGACGCTTATGCCGCCGCGCTGCCGAAGTTCGCCCACAAGGGTGATGCGCTGCCGCTGATGCTGGTCATGGCCCGCGTGATCGAGCAGGAGCAGGCGGACATCGAGCGCGCGCTCGACATGAACCGCCAGATCCTCAAGATCGAGGAGGGCAACGAGCAGGCGCTCGATGCCCTCGAGCGGCTGTACCTCGGCAAGGGGCAGTTCGAAGAGCTGCTCGGCATCTACACGAAGAAGCTCGAGCTCACCAACAATGGTGACGAGCGCATCGCGATCCAGGCGAAGATCGGCCAGCTCTACGAGGACGAGGTCAAGGACGACAAGAAGGCGATCACCGCCTATCTCGCCATCCTCGATGCGGCCGGCGACGAGCCCACCGCGCTCCGCTCGCTCGATCGCGTGTACCTCCGCAACTCGATGTGGAAGGAGCTGGCCGATATCCTCGGCCGGCAGCTCACCATCGTTGGTCCCGACGAGGACAAGCCCGCGCACACCGAGCTGAAGTACCGCCTCGGTCAGGTCAAGGAGCAACACCTCGCCGATCCGCAGGGCGCGATCGACGCGTACCGCGACATCCTCGACATCATGCCGGCGCACGA
>JAYVLW010000564.1:0-4151 GCA_043759315.1 Myxococcales bacterium | reverse complement strand
TTCGACAGGACCTGTCAGGCGGCCGGCCGGATCAGGTGCGCGGTCTAGCCGAGGACGCGGTTGTCGATCAGCCGCGTCGTGCCGACGAACACCGCCATCGCGAGCACCGCGCGACGCTCCACCCGCTCCACGGGCGAGAGCTCCTCCGCATCGCTCAGCGACACGTAGTCGATCCGCGCGAGCGACTCGGCGTCGATCGGTGCGCGCGCGGCAGCGACCAGCGCGGCCGCGGTTCGCTCGCCGGCTCGGTACGCGGCCTCAGCCGCCGCGAGCCCCCGCGACAGGGAGAGCGCGGCGAGGCGTTGCTCGGCCGAGAGATACGCGTTGCGCGACGACAGCGCGAGACCATCGGCCTCGCGCACGATCGGCACGCCCTGGATCTCGAGATCGAAGTCGAGGTCGCGGACCATGCGACGGATGATCGCGAGCTGCTGGTAGTCCTTCTCGCCGAACACGGCCAGGTGCGGCTTCGTGATGTGGAACAGCTTCGCGACGATCGTCGCGACGCCGGCGAAGTGGCCCGGGCGGCTCGCGCCCTCGAGCGGCTTCTGCAGCTCCCGCACCTCGATGAACGACTGACTACCGCGGGGGTACATGGCCTCCGCACCCGGGCAGAACGCGAGATCGATCCCGGCAGGGCGGGCCTTCGCGAGGTCGCCGGCCTCGTCGCGCGGGTAGCGCGAGAGGTCCTCCTTCGGGCCGAACTGCGTCGGGTTGACGAAGATCGTGAGGATCACGACGTCCGCGCGGGCGCGCGCGTGGCGCACCAGGGCCAGGTGGCCTTCGTGCAGGGCCCCCATCGTGGGAACCACCGCGATCTTGCGGCCGTCGCGGCGCAGGTCCTCGGCACGCGCGCGCATCGCGGCGGGCTCGCGAAAGATCTCGAACGGAGTGTGCACGCGGCGATGCTACCGCGGCCGGCGCCGGTACGGTCCCCGGCCATTCGAGCTACGATCGTGCGGCGTGAGGTGTCCGACCTGCCACCATCGGATTCCGGCCAGCGGACGCTGCCCGGTGGATGGGACCGTCGTCGCGCCGGTGGTGATGCCCGTTCCTGCCGAACCGCCGCTCACCGGTCTCGTCGACCTGCGGTTTCTCGCGACCGGCGGGTTCGCGCACGTCTGGACCGCGGGCCTGCGTGGTCGCGACGTCGTGGTGAAGGTCGGCCTGTCATCGCGCATGCAGGTCGCGATGACCGAGGAGGAGGCGCTGCAACGCGCGGCCGGGCCGGTGGCGCCCGAGGTGCTCGACCGCGGGACCCTCGACGACGGTCGCCCGTTCCTGATCATGGAACGCCTCGGCGGTGAGCGTCTCGCCGACGAGCTCGCGAGCGCGAGCGCATGGCTCGAGGTGGACGTCGCGCTGGAGCGGTGGATCAGCGTCACCGGCGGCGTGTGCGAGCTGCACGAGCGCCGGATCGTTCACGGTGATCTCAGCCCCGAGAACCTGTTCGTCGCCGGTCCCGCGCTCCGCGTGATCGATTTCGGGCTCGCGCGCCGGTTCGGTGCTCCGATGCGGGCGGCCGGAACCCTCGAGTACTCGGCCCCCGAGCAGCTCGACGAGGGAGTCGCCGACCCCCGCGTCGACGTCTATGCGCTCGGGGTGCTGGCGACCGAGCTCTTGCTCCACCGTCCGCCGTTCGTGGGCGATCCGACGTCGACCGCGTACTCGCATCGCTGGCTGCGGCCGGGACGCGTCTCGCGGAGTCGTCCGGTGCCCGAAGAGGTCGACGAGCTGATCGCGCGCTGCCTGGCGAAGTCCCCGCGGGACCGGCCCGCCAGCGCGATCGAGGTGCGCGCGGCGATCGCGGCGATCCGCGATCAGCGGCTGACCACCCGCACCGAGCGCACCGCGCCGCCGACGAAGAGCCGGCTCCTGTCTCCGGATCGCCAGCTCGTGGCGCTCCTCGCGGCCCCGCAGGCGGCGTCGACGATCATCGCCGAGCAAGGAGGCGTGCTGATCACCCGCGTGCGCGGCCGATCGGTGTTCGCGATGATCGCGGATCGAGTGGAGGACCCGATCCGGGCGGCCAACGGAGCCGCCCACGCGATCCTCGCGGCGCTCCAGGTGCCGGTCGCCGTCCACGCGTGCGCGTTGACGGTGCGGCTCCGCGCGGGCCAGGCGCCGGCGATCTCTGGCCGGGAGATCGACGACCCGACGCTCTGGCTCCCCGAAACGTACGCGGGGGTGCACCTGACTCCCGAGGCGGCGGCGCTGGCGAGGCTCGCGCCGCGCCCGATCCCTCCGTTCCTCGGCCGCGATGCCGAGCTCGCGATCGTCCGCGATGCACTGGCGGAGACTCGTGCGGACCGCGCCCCACGCTTGATCACCCTGATCGGCGCGCGCGGCATCGGCAAGACCCGGCTCGCCCGCGAGCTGTACGGCAGCGCGGTTCTTGGCTCCTCCGCGCTGCTCGATGGCGAGTCGATCGAGCTGGGTGGGCTGGATGCGCTTCCCGAGCTGGTGCTGATCGATGGCGCCGACCTCGCGGACGATCGCGTCCTCGATCGGATCGAGCAGCTCACGATCTCCGACGCGGCCTCGCCGCGTGTCGTCGTGGTGCTCGCCGGGGCGGCGCTGCGCGATGCCCGCCCGCGCTGGGGCACGCGCAACGCGCACCACCTGCTGCGGCAGCTTCCACCGCTCCACGACGCACACGCGAACCAGATCGCGCGGGTGCTGCTCCGGCCCGCGGAGTACATCCCCGAGACCGTGATCGCGGATCTCGTCGCACGCGCGGCGGGTAACCCCGATCATCTCGTCGAGATCACCGCGGCACTCGTGCGCGACGGGGCGCTTCGTCGCCGGGGCGACGGCGGGTGGTACGTGGCGCAGGATCCGATCCAGTCGCTGGGAGAGGTCGGTCCGATGCGGTGGCTGGCGCATCGCGCGCTCGCGGCGATGCCGCCGGACCTCGCCGCGTGCGCTCGACTGTGCGCCGTGCTCGGCCCCGAGCTCCGGGTCGACGAGCTCGCGTGGCTGCTCGAGGCGGCGGACCGCGCCGGGATCCCGAGCTCGCCGATCGACGCGCAGGCCGCGCTCGCCGAGCTCGAGCGCAGGGCGCTGGTGACGCGTCGCGGTCCGGGTCGGTTCGCGATGCGGTCCATGCTGTGCGAAGCCATGCGGACGGCCATCGAGGACGACGTCCGGACCGCGATCCACCGCCTGGCCGCCGACTGGTGGAGCGAGCGCGTCGACGCGGACGCCGAGGCACTCGGGCGCCTCGCCGTCCACGCGGACGCCGCCGGGCTCGCGATCGCTGGACACGCGCACGAGCGCCTCGCGACCCGGCTGCAAGCGAACCACCGCGACGCGATGGCCGAGCCTCACTTCACCGCCGCGCTCGCCTCGGCGACGGCGCCCGGCCCGCGCGCGGCGCTGCTGCTGGCACGCGCGCGCGGGAGGTACCGGCTCGATCGTCTCGACGATGCGCTCGCTGACCTCGACGAGGTCGATCGGATCGTCGTCGGAGATCGCCTCGAGCAAGCACGTGCGCTGCTGGAGCGTTCCGTCGTGCTCGACTGGACGCAGCGGTTCGACGACGCCGCGGCGTGCGTCGCGCGCGCCGACGCGCTCCTGGGGGCGACCGCGCCGCCCGATCTCGAGCTGCGGCGCACGCTCGCTCGCGGTCGAACCGCCTGGCGTGCCGGCGCGGTGGCGCATGCGAGGGAGGACCTGGAGACAGCTCGGGACCAGGCGCGCGTGCACAACGATCCGACGATGGAGACGATCGCGTCCCTGCTGCTCGGCCCCGTGCTGGTGTGGAGCGGAGAGCTCGCGCTCGCCGAGGAGGTGTTCGCGGACCTCGTGGGCAGGTGCGAGCGTAACGGCGACAGGTTTCACCTGTGCACGGCGCTCGGCAACCGGATGTTTCTGTGGAGCTCGCTCCGGCGTCCCGTCGAGGCGCGCGCCGATCTCCAGCGCGCCATCGAGCTGGCGCGGGAGATCGGCAGCGCGGCCCCGGAGCGGATCGCGAGCCACAACCTCGCCGAGCTGCTGTTGTGGAGCGGAAACGCACATGCGGGTGTGCCCCTCGCCCGACGTGCGCGCTTGCTGGCTGCGCACTCGAATCAGGCGGAGCTCCCCGAGGACGTCCTGCTGCTGGTCCGGCTCTACCTCGCCACCGGTGACCGCCCCGCAGCGGTCAAGCT
>JAYVLW010000563.1:0-6492 GCA_043759315.1 Myxococcales bacterium | reverse complement strand
GTATCCGACCAGGCCCGACTTCATCGCCATCGCGGCGTCGAGCATCACCTTGTCGACATCGGCCACCGCGACGACGTGCACGTCGTTGGCCTGGAGCAGGCCCATCAGGTGCGAGCCCGCGCCCTGCAGACCGACGCCGATCACGCCGATCCCCAGGCCGATGCCGGCGCTCGGTGTCAGGTTGTCGCCACACGCCGCGAGCCCGAGACCGGCGATCGCTCCCGCGCTGTGCACCAGGAAGTCTCGTCGCGAGGGGCGGGGCCGCATCACCCGGTCACCACGCGACCGACGTGATCGTGACGGTGACCGGCGAGCCCGCGCGGTCGAGCCCGAGCTGCGATGTCTGCCCGACGCCGACGTTGCCCGACTGGAGCAGCGTCGAGGCGACCATCGGAGACAAGGTCTCCACGTCGACGCCGTTGATCGACAGGATCCGATCGCCGACCTGCACGCCGGCGCCCTCCGCGGGGCCGCCCGCCTTGACCGACGCGACGAGCAGCTTCTTGTCCTCGACGTTGGTCGACAGCCCATAGGTGCCCGCATCGCCCTTGCGCGGCGGCACGATCTCGATGGTTCCGACATCGACCTGCTGTCCTTCGGCGGCGCTGTAGTCCTTCGTGCCGAGCGGCTGGAAGCCGTCCTTCGGCATCACCATGACCTTGCCTTTCCCGACCGGGACGCGCTTCACGAGGAAGCGCCCGGCAGCATCGGTGACCGGTGCGGAGTTGGTGAATATCGTGCTCAGGTTCTGCTTCGAGAACGCGTCCCCTCCGGCGAACACGTTGATGCCCGCCACGGGTTTCTTGTCGAGGACGCTGACGACGACGCCGGTGACGGTGACCCACCGCGTGACCGTGAAGTCGAGCTTTGCTTCCCCCGGCGGGACCTCGATGGTTCCCTTCGCGGTACCGCCGTCGCCGGAGACGCTGCACTCGTACTTGCCGGGCGCGAGTCGTTCGAGCGTGTACGCGCCGTCCTTGTCCTCGATCGACTTCTCGGCATCGTCGTCCTTGCCGTCGCAGTCGATGTCGAACTTGGTGACCGGCGCGCCCGCGAGCGTGACCTTGCCGGTGAGGGTGCCGAGCGAGGCGAGCTGGATCGTGACGCTGTCGCCGGTCTTGACGCCGGGCTTCTCGCCGCGGGTCGCGCCTCTGGGGCCCTCGACCGAGATGTTGTAGGTGCCCTTGCGGAGCTTCGCGATCGTGAACTGACCGTCGGCGTTGGTCAGCACCGGAGGTGACGAGCCGAAGTTCCTCATGGCGCCGTCGGGCATCCCCTCCACACGCTCGAGCACGCGGCGCGCGGTCACCCACGAATCGGCCGCCGGCTTCTTGTCGGGCGCGATCACGGTGCCGCGGATCACCCCGTCGCGCGCTTCGACGGTGAGGACCACGCCGGTCTTCGCCGTCGCGCCGACAAGCTCGAGCTCGGCGACGTTCTTCTTCTCCTTCGGGGGCGCGGCGCCCTTCTTGATCTCGGACACGTCCTCGAACCACTCCTCGCGCCCGGTGCTCGCCTTGACGCGGTACTTGCCCGCTTCCAGTCCCACGATCGTGAACGTTCCATCGGGCTTCGTGGTCGCGTCACCCCGGCGGCGATCGTTGAACGAGATCTTCATGGACTTGTCGTCGTCGAGGCGCTTGGCGTCGACGCTGGCCTTCGCGACGGCGTTGCCGCTCGTGTCGATCACGCGACCGCTGATCGAGGCGCGCGGCTCGAGCTTCACGACGAGACCGCTCTGATCCGTCTGCGCGACGACGAGTGGGATGGAGCCCGCGCTGCCGGCCGGCGCGCTGGCCTCGAGCTTGAACGCCCCGCCGGGGACGTTCTTGAGCGTGAACGCCCCGCTCGCGTCGGTCGTGCCGTGGACGAGGACCGTCTTCATGGCGTCGAACATGTTCGCGATGCCGATCGTGCCCTGGGGCTCGATCGAGATCGCGACCGTGGCGGTCGGCGGCTCGACGCGCCCGGCGATCGTGACTCCGGCGTCGAGCTCGACGATCACGCCTTCGACATCCTTGTCGACGACCTCGACGTTCTTGCCGATGTCCGGAACCGAGCTCTCGCCGATCGCGCCGATGATGTACGTCGCCGGCTTGAGCCCGACGATCTCGAACGCGCCATCATCCGGCGTCGGTTCGAGCGCGATCCCGAAGCTCTTCGCCGCGATCGAGAACGCGCCGATCGTGACACCTGGCAGTCCCTGATCGGGCTTGCCCTTGCGCACGACGTGGCCGGAGATCGAGTACGCGCGATCGACGAGGACCTTGACGCCGTCGAGCTGCTCGCCGATGCCGACGGCGACGGTGGTCGGCGTGTTCGACGCGTAGCCCCGGCCGAGCGCGTTGATCTCGACCGAACCGGAGTCGAGCCCTCTGAGCGTGAAGTTGCCGCCGTCATCGGCGAACGCCACGGCGCCGCCATCGCGCTCTCGACCGCTGCCGTCGGCGCGAACGAGCGCTCCGGGGACCGGCTTGCCGCTGTCGCGCGCGACGACCTGGCCGCGGATCACCGCGCCGGGTACGAGCTGAAAATCGACGGTGAGCGCATGCCCCTCGAGCTCGATGCGCTCGGCGTCGTTGGTGTAGTCGTCGTGGGTCGCGTCGAGCGAGTACTCGCCATCCGCGAGCGTGATCTCGTACTTGCCGTCCGGGTTCGTGATCGCGACGAAGTCGCTCTTGCCGCTGAGGTCGGGCATCCTGCTCCTGGTCGCGGTCACGCGCGCCTCGGGGATCGGGCCGCCGCCGACATCGGTCACCGTGCCGCGCACGATCGTGCCGCCCGCGGTGAGCGCGATGTCGACACCCTTGCGCTGCTCGCCCGCGGCGACCGTGAGCTTCGTGCGCGTGTTCGGCAAGAACCCGGTAGCCGTGGCGGACACCACGTACGCGCCGGGCCTGACCCTCGGTGCGGTCCACGCACCATTCGCGTCGGTGACCGCCACCAGCGTCGGCGAATCCGAGGGCATGAACATCTTCATGAGCTCGGCGGGTGCGAGCGAGACGATGGCCCCGGGAATACCCGTGTCGCCGTCCGCGCGCGTCACGCGCCCGCTCATCGATGCCAGGACGACCGGGCCGTGATCGCGCGGCTTCCGACCACCGTCCGCGGTGCTGGCGCTCGGCTTGCTGCCGCCCGCGACATCAGCGCTCTGCGTCTCGTCGGTGCCCCCGCGCCGAAGCCACCAGACCACCGCGAGCGCGAGCAGCAAGAGCACTCCGACGGCCAGCAGGCGGTTGCGGCGCATGCAGGCACTCTACCCGGGTGATCGCGCGCCCTGGTCGCCCGCGCGCGCGAACCGGCGGCAAGCGGGCCGACGCACCCGGTCATTCCCACGGGCTCACGGGTGCCTCGCGGGGGTGCCGTAACCGGGGCCACAGCGCGCGGGCGTTACAACATGGACACTTGACCCACGGGGCCCAGTCGGGGGACACCCGCGTTCGAGGGGTCCATGAAGAACCGTCAAATTGACTGGGTCGTGGTGGTCGCGGCGCTCGCGATCGCGCTTTCGGGATGCGGCGGCGGCTGTGGAGGCTGCTCGATGGGGCAGATTCCCGGCGGGTTCCCCGTCGCGAAACGGACGCCGAACGCGGGCCAGATCCGCGTCACGCCCACCGCGCTCACCTCGATCAGCGCCGATCCCGCGGCGGTCATCGGTCCACTGGTCGGCAACTCGATGAACGGGGTCATCACGTTCCCGGTCCCCGGGAGCTGCGGCGGCAACCCCGAGATCTGTTGCGTCAACAACATGCCGGCCGCGATGTGCGGTCCGCTCGAGATCGACCTCGTCAAGCGGCCCACCGATCCGCCGCGCCTCGTGCTGACCCCGGTCCAGGGCGCCGGTCGTCTCGACATGACGATCCGCGCGCGCGTGAAGACGAAGATGAAGCTGCCGATCAAGTACGACACCGGCCTGTTCACGCTCGACTGCGACGTCAACATCGACACCACGAAGGGCAGCACGCCCGACCTCAAGATCGACGCGCAGATCCTGTTCACCCAGGACCCGACTGTCGGCACCACGCGGATCGCGGCGCAGAACGTCGCGGTGAGCCAGATCGAAGGCGCGGACCTCACGCTGTCGGGCAACATCGGCTGCACGATCGGCGGCGCGTTCATCGGCGCGTTCACCGGCACGCTGCAGAACCAGATCGCGTCGGTGATCCAGAGCACGATCAACGACTCCACGTGCAAGGCGTGCGACTCGGGCAACGTCGCGGAGTGCGGCAGCTCGTTCGCCACGGCGTGCACCAACAAGGTCTGCCAGGTCGGCAACCGCTGCCTCCAGGAGATCGGCCTCGACGGCCGGATGCCCGGCGTGTCGCTGTTCGGCGGGCTGTCGCCGGGCACCACCGGCGCACTCGATATCTACGAGGTGCTCGGCGGCTACGCGAAGTCCGATAGCGGCGGCCTCGGCATCGGCATGCTCGGCGGGATGCAGCCCGGCGGTACGCTGCGCGACAAGTGCGGTCCGTCGGCGGTCGAGCCGGCGCCGACCACCATCCCCGAGTCGGCGGTGTTCCAGGGCAACGTGGTGCCAGGTACGACGACGCCGTTCGATATCGGCATCGGCATCCACAAGGCGCAGCTCGGTCAGTTCGCGTGGGCCGGCTACGACGGCGGCCTGCTGTGCCTGACCATCGGCGGCGGCACGTTCGCGCAGCTCAACACCGACACGCTGTCGCTCCTGTCGCGCTCGCTCGGCGATCTCGTCGAGACCAGCGCGCCGATGGCGGTTGGCCTCCGCCCGCAGAGCCCGCCGGTGATCACGCTCGGCAAGAACACGTTCATGGACGACGGCATGGGCAACCAGGTCCTCGCCGAACCGCTGCTCGACATCAAGTTCAACCAGATGCAGATCGACTTCTTCGCCTCGATCGATGACCAGTACGTTCGCGTGTTCACGGTGGTCTCCGATGTCCACCTGCCGATCGGCCTCCAGGTCATGGGCATGGGGCAGATCACGCCGGTGATCGGCAGCATCAGCGACGCGTTCACCAACGTCACGGTGAAGAACACCGAGGCCGTGACCGAGTCGCCGACGCAGCTCGCGGCGCTGTTCCCGACGCTGCTCAACCTCGTGCTGCCGCAGCTCTCGGGCGGGCTGTCGCCGATCTCGCTGCCGGCGATCGGTGGGCTCAACCTCTCGGTCGTGAAGATCACGTCGGTCGACAACGACAACTTCCTCGCGATCTTCGCGAACCTCGTGGCCGCGATGCCGGCCGCGCCGGTGAACCCGAGCGTGACGCTCGCGGGCGTCACCGAGGGCGACCCCGCGCTGGCGCGCCGCCCCGCGCAGTGGCAGCACGCGACGCCGCCGAGCGTGCAGCTCGACTTCGGCACGGAGCCGGGCCTCGAGTGGTCGTATCGGGTCAACGGCGGCACGTGGAGCGCGTGGTCGACCAACCCGCGGCCGAGCGTGTCGTCCGACGTGTTCTGGCTCGCGGGGCAGCACAAGATCGAGGTCCACGCGCGCCAGGTCGGCAAGCCGGAGACCATCTCCACGGTCCCCACGCTCGTCGAGGTCGTGCTCGGCGAGGGCGGCAAGCAGACCATCGCGAAGGTCGCGCCGTTCCACGGGCAGCCGGGCACCACGGGCTGCGCCTGTGATTCGTCGGGGGCCGGTGCGGTCGCGGCCGCGCCGTTCATGCTGCTGATCCTGATGCTGCTCCTTCCCCTGCGCCGGATCGTGCGCCGCATGCGCCGCCTCGGTGGCGTGATCTGGCTCGCGGCGGTCGCGTGCCTCCCCGGCTGCAGCTGCGGTGATGCACCGTGCGGCGACACCGCGTGCCTCGAGGGCGAGGTGCCGAACGGCGGCCTCGGTCGGTGGAACGGTATCGGCGCCGACGACAAGCGCGTGATGGTGTCGACCTACGACACCGGCCTCGGCGACCTCGTCGTGGTCGACGCGACCGATCCGAGCGCGCCCAGGTACTACGTCGTCGACGGTGTGCCCACCGATGTCACGCCGACCTACGATCCGGATACCTATCGCGGCGGCATCGAAGACGCGGGTCCCGACGTGGGCGCGTGGACGTCGCTCGCGATGGCCAGCGGCAAGGCCCTGGTCGCGTACCAGGACCGCGAGGCGAAGGCGCTCAAGTTCGCCCGCGAGAAGAAGCCGGGCTCGTGGGCGGTCTACATGATCGACTCGCCCGACGACGCGGAGGACATCGGCCAGCACACCTCGATGACGATCGACGGCGGCGGCCACCCGGCGATCGCATACCTCGCGCAAGGCATCGACGACGGCATGAACCACCGCACCACCGAGCTGCGTCTTGCACGCGCAGCGTCGGCGGAGCCGGACAACAACGACTGGTCGACCTCGGTCATCACCACGAGCACCGGCACGTGCGCGGGCCTGTGCGGAGCGGGGACGGCGTGCATCGCGCCGGCGACCGTGGGTGATCCCGAGGTGTGCAGAGCGATCACCAGCGACTGCACTTCGGCGTGCTCGTCGGGTGACGTCTGCATCGCGGGGAGCTGCAC
>JAYVLW010000562.1:0-4150 GCA_043759315.1 Myxococcales bacterium | reverse complement strand
CTCGGCGCCGTGGTCTACGGCATCAGCAAGGACACGATCGCGTCGCACTGCAAGTTCCGCGATAAGTACGGCCTCAAGTTCCCGCTACTCACCGATGCCGACGGCAAGGTGATGGAGGCGTACGGCGCGTGGGGCGACAAGGTGATGTACGGCAAGAAGATGAAGGGCATCATCCGCTCGACGGTGGTGATCGGAAAGGACGGCAAGGTCGTCAAGCACTGGCCCAAGGTCAGCGTCAAGGGTCATGTCGCGGACGTCGTCGCGACGGTCAAGGCGCTCGAAGCGTAACTACCCGTTCGCGAGCCGCAGGGCGGCGCGGACGATCGAGAGCACCAATGCGCGCCGCTCCTCGGGCAGCTCGGCGATCGCGCGCGCGACCTCGGTGACGGCGCGCGGAAGCCCGGTCCCGTTTGTCTGACCGCCCGGCTCGGCAAACCTCAGCTCGAGGCGGCGCTTGAGGCCATCGTGGACGAGCGCATGGAGCGTACTGAACGGGACGTCGCGCGTGCCGCGCTCGATCTCGCTCACGTACTTGCCACTGATGCCGGCCCTGTGACCCAGCGCCGACTGCGTGAGCTCCACGCCCACACGGTGGCCCCGCAACACCTGCCCGAGGGTACGCAGCCCATCCTTCCATGCAGCCATTTGCTACAGGGTCGGCCGTTCGCGAACGAAGTGTATCCACCCTCCGTGGACACTGTTTTTGAATTCCACTGTTGGTAGGCTGCACCCGATGCAGCTGGGGTTGGGGCCCGTTCTCGAGGCCATCGCGGACGTCGTCGTCGTGGTCGACGTCGCGGGCAAGATCGTGGAGGCCAACTCCGCCACGGAGCACGTCAGCGGATATCGGCGGGACGAGCTCGTCGGGTCGGCGGTCGCCACGCTGCTCGTGGATGAGGGTTCCGGGCTGCGCACGGCGGTGCGCCAGCGCGTGGGCGGTGGCGAGGTGCTACGCCGCGACGAGGCGTGGCTCGTCACGAAGTCGGGCCAGCGACTCCCGGTCTCGCTTTCGGCAGCACCGGTGACCGACGACCGCGGAGACACCACCGGCATCGTGCTGGTCGCGCGCGATATCCGCGAGCTGCGCGAGCTGCTCCTCGCCAGGGACCAGGAGATCGCGCGTCGCGAGAGCGCAGAGTCCGAGCTACGGACCGCCAAGGCCTCCATCGAAGAGCGGCTCGATCAGGTCCGTTCCCAGCTGATGCTCGCGGAGCGCCGCGCCACGCTGGGTACGCTCGCCGCGGGCGTGGGCCACGAGCTGCGCAACATCGCGCAGATCCACACGAGCACGCTCGACATGCTCACAGATCACTTCGCCGAGCGCGACGCACCGCCGGAGATGCGCGGCGTTCTCGAAGATATGGAGCGCGTGGGCGAGCACATCCTCACGCATGCGCGCCGGCTGCTCGAGCTGGCCAAGCCTGGCCCGGAGCATGCGCGCGCGCTGGATCTCAGCCGGGTGATCGAGGACATCGTCGGCATGTTGCAGGGCGCCGGAAAGCTGCGCGGGATCGAGATCGTGCCGGTGCTTCCCGAGGCGCCCGTGCTCGTCACCGTGAACAAGGCGCGGATCGAGCAGATCCTCGTCAACCTCGTCCTCAATGCGGCGCAGGCGATCGGTGACGACACCGGCAAGATCATGATCGCGATCCACCTCGACGCCGAACGGAAGCGTGTGGTCGTCGAGATCAGCGATACCGGCCCGGGGATCGACGCGAACGTCCTGCCGCGCATCTTCGAACCGTTCTTCACCACCAAGCCCGATGCGGTGGGGACCGGCCTCGGGCTCCCCGTCGCTCGCGAGATCGTGGAGAGCTACGGAGGCACGCTGACCGTGGCGAGCACGCCCGCGATCGGCACCACGTTCACGTTCGACCTCCCGATGTCGACCGTCCGCTAAGTGGCGCGCGGTACGATCCGGAAGCCAACGGAGCGTACGGTCTCGATCAGATCTGGGCGGGGCAGCTTGCGCCGCAGCCGGAGAATGACGTTGTCGACGGCGCGCTCGGACACCTCGAGATCGCCCTCGCCCCAGGCGTGATCGAGCAGGTCCATGCGCGACAGCGGCCGCCCACGCGCCTTGATCAGCTCGCGCAGCACGGCCAGCTCGATCGAGGTCAGGGTGATCGTCCTGCCGTTGACCCACAGCTCGCGACCGTAGAGATCGAGCGTCAGCTCGCCGAACCTCAGCCGGCCGTTCGCCATGCCTTTCCAGTGCACGCGGCGGTGCACGGCGCGGATCCGCGCCACCAGCTCGCGGGCCGAGAACGGCGCAGGAATCACGTCGTCGAAGCCCGCCGCGAGCAGCACCTCGTTGTCCTCCGGGCTCCCTTCCTCCACCACGCCGATCAGGCCCGCGTGGAGGTCGGTCGCCGCCCAGCTCACGAACCGCTCTGCCAGGGCCCGCGCGAACGAGGGGTCCAGGGAGATCACATAGACCGGATCGATCGGCGCGTGGTCGAGCACGCTCGCGGTGGCGATCGCGACCTGCATCGACTCGCGCCGCAGCTCCGTCTCCAGGTCCTGCGTCGACGACGTCGTCGCGATCGTCACGATCGTCACCCGCAGCGGCTGGATCGGTACCGAGAGGTCATCGGCGGGCACAGCGTACACAACTCACCGTATTCGGCGTCCGTGACCGGACCGGCGCGGTCTCGCAACGGGCCGGTGACGTACCGCGCACCGACCCGGTCACCAGGCTGTGACGGTAGCGTCACAAAGCGACCCGCGTCTGCTCGCCACCAGGACGCCGTGACGACAACGAGCCCGGCGATCTCGCCGATCACCGGGCCAACAACTAACCGCGTACTGGTTCGTAGCGCGCTGGCTCGAGCGTGAACCGCCCACGACCGTGGGTCAGCCCTCCGAGAGCGCCGGCGTAGCCGAACGTCTCGGCGAGCGGAACCTCCGCGCGTACGAGACGATCCTCGTCGCGTGCGTCGAGCCCGATCACGGTGCCGCGGCGACGACCGATGTCGCCGACGACCGCGCCCACGTGCTCCTCGGGGCACGTCACCTCGAGGAGCATCACGGGCTCGAGCAACAACGGGCTGGCGCCTTCCGCCGCCGCGCGGAACCCGAGCCGTCCGGCGATCTGGAACGCCATCTCGCTCGAGTCATTCGGGTGCACCTGGCCATCGACCAGGGTGACCCGCACGTCGACGACCGGATGACCTCCGAGGAGGCCTTCGGCCGCCGCCGCCCGCACGCCCGCTTCGACGCCGCGGATGAACTCGCGCGGGATCGCGCCACCCTTGATGCGGTCCTCGAACACCACGCCCGCCCCGCGCTCCGCGGGTCCGACCTCGAGCACGACGTGCGCGAACTGGCCAGGACCACCGGATTGCTTGACGTGCCGGTACTCGGTGCGATGCACGTGCGACAGCGTCGATCGATACGCGACGAGCGGACGACCGGTCACCACATCGACGTGGTGCTCGGTCGCGAGCCGCTCGATCGAGATCTCGAGGTGCAGCTGCCCCATCCCGGCCAGCAGGGTCTGACCCGTCTCCGGATCGGACTCGAGCCGCAGGGATGGATCGGACGCGGCCATCCGTCCCAGCGCCACGCCGAGCTTCTCGCGATCGTGCGAGGTCTTCGCCTCGATCGCGACGCGCATGACGGGATCTGGCGTCCGGATCGCTTCGAGGACGACCGGCGAGTCGGGATCGCACAACGTCTCACCGCCCGCGAGCGGCAGGCCGATGACGGCGCCGATCTCGCCGGCTTCGAGACGCGTGACCTCCGTGCGCTGGTCGGCCATGAGTTGCACGAGCCGTCCAACGCGGAGCTTGCGGTCTCCGCGCGCGGCGAGCACGACCATTCCCTTCTCGAGCACGCCGCTATAGACGCGCACGAACGTGAGCTGACCATGCTGGTCGTAGACGACCTTGAAGCCGAGGGCCGCGAGCGGTGCATTCGCCGTGGGAGCGCGACCTTCGACCGGGCCGCGATCCACCGGCGACGGTAGAAGTGCGACCACGGCGTCGAGCAGCAGCTCCACACCGCGATGCTTGTACGCGGACCCCGCGAGCACGGGGACGATCCGACCGGCGATGGTCGCTTGCCGCAGCGCGCGCACCAGCGTCTCCGCCGGAACGTCGCCGCCACGCACGACCGCCTCGAGGATCGTGGGATCCTCATCGGCGCA
>JAYVLW010000561.1:0-2841 GCA_043759315.1 Myxococcales bacterium | reverse complement strand
GTCGGCGCCTTCGGATCGGAGATGTCGACCGCGAGGATGCCGCCAGCGTACCAGGTGACGAGCACGAGGTCCCGCGTGACCGTCGCGTTGTGCGCCGTGAACGCGACGCGGTCGTGCGGTGTGCCGCAGAACGCGTCCAGATTTTCGTCGAGCCGGAGCGTGCCGACGAGCTTCGGTGCGGCGGGATCCGAGACGTCCGCGATCCGCAGCGGGCCCCACGGGCAACCGGTGCCGAACGGCATCGGGTAGACCTCCTCCGTCACCACCACGAGCTTCCTGCCCGGCACCTCGACCGTGGAATGCGGCCCCATCGAGGCCGGCGGATCCCAGCGCAGCGCGGCCGCGGGCGGCGTCAGCAACGTGATCGCGGGGAGCGCGCTGACGTCCGCGAGGAGCAGCCCACTCTGCTGATGCGAGAGGTACGCCACATTACCGTCCGCCGACAGGGAGACCGAATGGAGGATGTCGTCACCGCCGGGCCGCGGGGTCACCCCGGCATCGCGCGGATCCCACGCCACCACGCGGCTCGGCGCACGCGGATCGGTCGCGTCGATCACTTCGAGGGTCGGCTTGACCGGTGGCACGGTCAAGAAGATGCGGAGCGAGCTGCCATCGCGCCGCAGGTACATCTCGTGCGGAGAGCGCGGGAAGAACGTGCCCGAGGTGATCGCGTACGTCGAGAGAAGTACGGGCACGTGGCGATCGCGGATGTCGTAGAACGTCAGGCTCTCCGTCGGGGTCGCGCCCGAACAGCCGTGAAGATCCGGCGAGCAATCGAGGTTCAGCACGACGAGCAGATCGAGATCGGCGACGGCGCGGAGCTCGCGCGATGACTGGCCCGAGACCGCGGGTATCACCTCCCCGTAGAGCGTCGGTGACGCCGGATCCGCGATGTCGATCGCCACGACCCCGCGCTTGTCGTTGCGGGAGCCGACATAGACGGTGTCGCCCGCGATCGCGAGCGCCGAGTTCATCCCGCGCGCGCCGAGCTCCGAGTGGCCGACGATCTCGAACGACGCCGGTTCAGCCTCGTCGCCGCACGCCGTGAGCGCGGCCGCCATCGATACCCAGAAGCTGCCTCGCATCACAGCTCGACACTACCAGCCCTGTGGACCTGCGCGTGACGTGCATCTATATGCACTGCCCGGCGCCGCTTCATTCTTCACCCGGCCGGCGAGCCGCTGTAGTGTCGGGCCGTGCGTGGCCTCGTGGGTTTGTGTCTGATCTCGGCGTGCGGGTTCTCGACCGGCATGCCCAACGGCAACAGCGGAGATGACGGTCCCGCTCCCGACGCGAGCATCGATGCCGCGGTGGAGATCGATGGCGCCGTGGCGCCGGTGAACCTCCCGCTGTACGCGGCGAGTCATCAGATGCTCTACCAGCTCGATCTCGACATGAAGACTTCGAAGCTCGTCGGCCCGATCCAGCCGCTCGCGGGCAACCCGGTCGATGTCGATGGTCTCGCGATCTACGGCGAGACGCTGCTCGGCATCAGCGATGGCGGCGGATCGCTGATCAAGATCGATCGCCTGTCCGCCACGATCACGAGCGCCGTGCCGCTCACGCCGGCCGGCACGTGGTCGGGCCTCACCGTGATCCCCGCCGGCGATCTCGAAGCCACCCCGGTGGTCCTTGCCGGATCGGCCTCCGACGGGAAGCTCTACCGGATCGATCCGACCACCGGCGTGGTGACGATGGTCGGTCCGTTCACCAGCGGCTACACCTTCTTCACGGACCTCGCGTGGGTCCACGGCGCCGGCCTGTTCGCCACGCTCACGAGCGGCAACTGCGCCGACGTCTGCTTCGCGAGGATCAATCCCAAGACAGGTGCCGCGGTCGCGTTCCGGACCTCGCTCGGAACGAACCTCTACGGCATGTCGGGCTATCGCGATCGCCTGTGGGCGTTCAACAACGCGGGCCCGGTGCTCAGCGTGGATCAGACGACCGGCCTCATGGCGATCGAGCTCGATCCGCAGATCGCCTGGACCGAAGCAGCGCAGTGATCCGCTACAGCTTGACCGTGTAGACGAAGCTCGCCTTCGGGAACCGCTGGAAGCGCTCCTGGATCGTCGCGTGCGGGACGAGCTTGCCGTCGACGTACTTGTTCGCCAGCGCCTCGGCCGCCTTGCGATCACCGCGCGCCTTGATCCCGGCCACGACCTTCATCATCTCGTTGACGGCCGGCACGAGCTTCGCCGGGTGCAGCACGAGCGCGCCCTTGTCGGTGCCGTTCGCCGCGGTGGCCTTCGCCTCCCAGCTCAACGCTCCCTTGTCGAGCAGGAAGCCGATCTGGATCGCGGCGACGTTGCCGTACGTCTTGCGCTCGCCGCTCCCGGTGTACATGCCTTGCGACGTGTGACCGAGTGCCCAGACGATGGCGTCGGCGTAGCTCTGTGCGGCGAGCTCGTCGGAGATGATGTTCTTCGTGCGCAGGAACTCGATCAGGTAGAGCGCACCCGTCTGGGCCTTGAGCTCCTCCATCAGCGACGCGAGTGGGCCGCCGAACACCTCCCGCGCCTTCTTGCCGCCGACCTCGTACTCGTGCGCGGGGCCCAGGTTGTGCGTCGCCTCGTGGAGGATCGTCGAGAGCAGGCCGGGCTCGAGCGCGCCCGTGTAGTGGGTCATGAAGCCCGCGTCGAGCATGCTCTCGGCCTGACCGCGACGCGCCGCGACGCTATCGGGATCCTGGTAGTAGTTGACCATCGCGACCGTGCGACCACGGCCCTCGTTTGCCACCGGGCCCCAGTTCGGCAGGCTCTGGCCGATCGTCGCCCCGAGCGGGCTGCGATCGTCGCCCGCGTTGATCACGATGTCGATGAAGTCCGGGAGGTGAAACGTCAC
>JAYVLW010000560.1:0-10106 GCA_043759315.1 Myxococcales bacterium | reverse complement strand
TTGCGTACTTGCAGCTCGGCAACACCGGGGACCCCAGCTCGAACCGCGAGACCTCTCGGGCTCAGATGCAGTCGTGTATGCGGGCCGACGGTGTGGAGGCTTGGAACGGAGCGGACGTCGCAGGCCCACCGGACAGCCTGCCCGGAGGACTATGCCGGGCGCGCGAGGTCGCACGCTTCGAGCAGGCACAGCATCCGGCCGGTCTTCAACCGCTCGGTGCGCTCGGTCTGCAACTCCACGAGGTCGCCGACGGTTTTCTTGCCATCGAGGAGATCGCAGACCTGGACGAGGCCTTTGACCTCGAACCGCTCGGGCCCGACCCGCCGCGTGCGCGACGCGCGCAGCCGCAGCGAGCCGTTCTTCGCGATCCACGTCTCGATGTAGTCGTCAGAGAGGGCCATCGCACCGGCGCCGAGGATCTCGAACGCGTTGAAGTCGAGCGGGAACGCCTCTCGCGGGTTCTCGCGGCCCGCGTACCAACCAAAGCCGCCCTTGTTCCACGTGCATACGTCGATGATCTTCGAGCGGACCTGGCGGGTCAGGTGCCGGAACACCTCGAGAGGCTTGAGCAGGCCGAGGCCGACGAGGGTGTCGCCGAGCTTGCCACCGTAGTGCGGCATCATCGCGAGCGCCATCGCGAGCTCCCCGTCGGAGAGCACGCCCTTCGAGACCAGGTAGTTGCCGAACAGCTCGGATGCGACGTTCGACGACACGTACTCGGGCTGACCGTCGCGGACGTAGATCTCCTTCTTGATGCCGCCGACGGCGACGACGAGGAGGCCCGTGGCACGGGCGGTCATCAGGCGGAACAGCACGCGCAGGGGCGACGTGGTGTGGAACTCGCCGGCGTCGTCGGGCGGCTCGGCGATGTCGGAGAGCGACGGCGGCGTGGGCGGCCGCTTCCGCATCGCCTCCTCCTGCGACGGAGGCTTGATGCCGATGTCCTTCGTCCGGACCGGCTCTTCGGTCAGATCGTCGAAGGCTCGCATCTGCGAGTCCTCCGTGGGTCCACCGTGCATCCCCGGTGGGACGGGCGCGCTCGCCGGTGCCTCGTCGATGATGATGCCGACGCTTCCGGACGGCTCGGGCAGCGTGATCGCCTCGACCGCCGCGCTGATGGTGTCCGCGATCGGGACGTCGATGACTCCGCCTCTCTCGACGGCGTGGCGCGGGGTTCCGGTTGCGGTCCGTGCCTTGATCGCGTGCGACGGCGTGACCGCCTGCGGCGGTACCTGGACGGCGGGCGTGCCCTTGAGCGGCCGGCCTGCAACGGTCTCGGCGCGCTTGCTCGCCACGGCAGCGCCCGAGGACGCCGCGAGATCGCTGACCGAGACCGCACGTGCGGGCTTCGCCGCTTCCTCGTTGACCGAAGGCTCGTACGACAGCGAGATCACCGGCATCGAGTCACCGCCGTCGACGATGACCATCGGTGCCCCGTCGTTCTCGCTCGGCACCCGGCTGACCGCCGGATCTTCGATGGCGATCGCGTGCTCCGCGCCGGTGGCCTTGTTGCGGCGCTCCCGCACCGACGCCCGGAGCTGGACGACGACATCGGCCACGTTCTTGGGCGCGATGCGGTGGCGATGCTCGAACAGCCACTCGGACAGTGCGTCGCGGAACTGCGCGGCGCTCTGCCAGCGCTCGTCGACCGACTTCTTCAGCGACCTGCGCACGATGTCGCTGAGGCTCTGCTCGATATCCATCCCGTACTTGTCGTAGCGCGCCAGCTTCGCGTCGCGGACCATCAGCAGGACATCGAGCTCGTTCGCGGCGGCGAACAGGCGCCGGCCGGTGAGCAGCTCGGCGAGCACCACACCGACCGAGAACACATCGCTCCGGGCGTCGAGGCTCTGCTCGATCACCTGCTCGGGCGACATGTACCCGTACTTGCCCTTGAGCGTGCCCGACTTGCTCTTGTGCGCCCTCTCCGGATCCTTCGCTCGTGCGATCCCGAAATCGACGAGCTTGATGTCACCGCGCACGCTGAGCAGCACGTTCGACGGCGAGATGTCGCGATGGACGATGCCCATCGCCTTGCCGTCCTCGCCGGTCAGGTTGTGTGCGTAGTCGAGGGCGTCGAGCGTCTCGTGGGCGATCCACGCGGCGAGCTCCGGATCCACACGCCGGCGCCGCGCCGCGAACTCCCGTAGGAGTGCGAGCACGTCGATCCCGTCGATGTACTCCATCGCGATGAACAGCTGATCGTCGACTTTGCCGAGCTCGAACGTCTGCGCGATCTTCGGGTGGACGAGGCGAGCGGTCAGCTTCGCCTCGTCGATGAACATCGCGTTGTAGGTCTCGTCCGTGACGAGGTGCGGCAACAGCCGCTTGATCACGACCTTCTTCTGGAAGCCGTGCTCGCCGGGCGAGGTCGCCACGAACAGCTCCGCCATCCCTCCCAGGGCAAGGCGCTCGACGAGCTGGTACCGGCCGAAACCGAGCGGGAAATCGCTCACAGAGACGGTGATCGTATCACACGGGCACCGAGGGTCTCAGTTACGAGCGGCGCATCAATAAGTGACCCGCGCGCTCGAGTGAATGGGCGACCGCGCTATCCAGGCGATCGAAGTGCTGGAACGGTAGATTGGCCGCCGCCGTGGCCGCTGCGCAGCGCTCGCGGAGCGGCCTGCGGGCGTTGGACATCAGGACCTGGAGGACGCTTCCTTCGGCCTGGTCCAGGAACCCCTTGTAGCCGAGGTCGAACGCGTGCTCGCCACTCTCCGCGAGGCCGCTGGTGTCGATGATGAGGCAGGGCGCGCCCGTGCCGACCGCGAGCATCCACGCGCGCGACAGCAGGCCATCGATCACTCCCGCATTCGGCGAACCGACAAGAAACACGGCCGGGACCTTCGGAAGTAGCTCGACGACGGGGGTTCCGAGCTCGAGCTGATCGCTCACCCGCTCGCGCAGACTCTGCACCCCCGAGGCGGCGAACGTGTCGAGGGCGACCACGGTCAGCCACTCGAACAACCGGTTGATCTTGACCGCGTCGTCGGGGGAAACGATCCCGGCGATCACGTCGCGCAGCTCGAGCAACAGGGCCGCGATATCGAACCCGGTCGCGCTCTCGCTCGAGAACTGGGCACCGAGGAAGGCCGCATTTCTCTCCAGCTCCCGCGTCGCATCGGTGCCCGGACGCAGCTCGTCGCCGTGCATGGCCGCGACGACCAGCGCCTCGACCAGGTTCGCGACCTGGGAGCTGTGCATCTGGGGGTTCGACGCCCGGCGAAAGCGCAGCGGGGACCTCTCGAACCGGGCGATCCAGCTCGCGAGAATCTCGCTCGATCGCTCACGGATCAGCGCCGCGAGCCCCAATGCTTCACTCACAGGGCAAGCGTAGCAAGCGGGCGAGCGCGTCGCCATGATAGGATCGGAGAGGGTGAAGCTCACTTCGGTCGCTCGTTCGGACGTCGGTCGCAAGCGCCAGATCAACGAAGATGCGTTCTTCCGCGACGACGAGCGCGGGTTTTACGTTGTCGCCGACGGTGTGGGTGGTCACAACAAGGGCGAGATCGCCAGCCGCGAGGCCGTCGAACAGCTCACGATGTGGATCTACGGGGCCACGCGGGACCTGGACCGGCTCGTCGAACGGGTGGTCGCGGGTGACTCGGAGTGCGTGTGGGAGATCCGCCGACTCCTGGAGAGCGGCGTCAAGAACGCCTGCTACATGGTGTTCGGCATGGCCGAGCTCGACCCCGAGAAGAAGGGCATGTCGACCACGCTCTCGGCCATGCTCATCCGCGCCAACCTCGCGTTCGCGGTCCACGTCGGGGACAGCCGCGTCTATCGGGTGCGCAAGCAGAACGTCCTGCAGCTCACCGAGGACCACACCCTGATCAACTACAAGGTCAAGCACGGCATGATGACGAAGCAGGAGGCCGAGAAGGCCGCCGGCAAGAACGTCATCACCCGCGCGGTCGGCCACAAGGACTATGTCCAGGTCGATACCGCGGACATCGACACCGCTGTCGGCGATCGCTTCCTGCTGTGCAGCGACGGGCTCCACGGCTACTTCAACAGCGACAAGGACGTCTCGGACCTGTGCTCCGACGGCGAGCTCGTTGAGTGCGCGGAGGCCGCCGTGGCGATGGCGAACCAGCGCGGCGGCAAGGACAACATCACCGCCGTCGTCATCGAAGTGAAGCCGTAGCTTCCTGGAATAGCGCGCGTCATACCTGGGTTGTGTTGATCGGCGCGGGGGAAACCATTCGGCCCTCCGGGTGTCCAAGGCCCTGATGACTCGCCGCTCACGCCTCGTCTTCGCA
This sequence comes from Myxococcales bacterium, assembly GCA_043759315.1. Taxonomy (GTDB): domain Bacteria; phylum Myxococcota_A; class Polyangia; order Haliangiales; family Haliangiaceae; genus JABFXX01. The sequence continues at coordinate 5,841 of JAYVLW010000560.1, read as the reverse complement.
GCGCTCGCGGTCGTCGCCGTCGTGGCGATCGGCCTCGGGACCGGCGGGGGCACGCCTACCGGCACGGCCACCACCGACCGCGATGCCGCGGCCTCCGTCGCGCGGCCGCGCACGATCGATCCCGCGTTCACCGATGCGCTCGCACGCACCGGCCGGTCCGCAAGCCTCCCGTTCTCCGCCCTCGGCGACGACGAGTCGCGCGAGGTCACGATCGCGGGCACGATCGTCGACGCGAAGAGCGGTGCGCCCGTCGGCAACGTCGAGGTCGTGTTTCGCAACGAGAGCGGCGAGGAGACCGTCGTCGCCGGCGCCGATGGCCGCTATCAGATCGCGGTCGCGCGCGGCCGCTATCGCGTGTTCGTGCGTGACGAGTCGGTGCTCTCCGTCGGCCGACCCGAGGTGGCGCGTCTCCCTTCCCTGCCCTCGGCCGACACCGCGGGGGTCCCCGACGAGGGCCTGATGCCGCTCGTGGTGGCCGTGCGCGATGCGACCAGCGTCGATCTGAGCGTCGTCCGCGGCGGCACGATCACCGGGCAGGTGATCGATCTGCGCGGCAAGCCGATCGGCGGCGCCGTGGTCCGCGCGCGCGGCGCTGGAGCCCGTCCCACCCTCGGCACCGATGTCGCGGAGACCGATGCGACCGGTCGGTTCGAGCTGCACCTCCCGGCGGGCGGTTACACGCTCGAAGCGACCCACGAACGCTACGCGGGCGTCGGCGGCTTCCAGGAGAACATCCTGCTCGCGGCGGGCGGGAAGCACGCGAGCACGCTGACCTTGACCGCCGGGTGCGTGATCGCCGGCCACGTCGTCGATGCAAAGGGCACTCCGGCCGGAGACGGCGCGATCGAGAAGCGCTGGGGCGTGTCGGATCTCGAGTTCGGTCCCGCCGGCCGTGTCGAGTCCGATGGCACGTTCCGCTGGGTCACGACCGACGAGATCGATGTCACGCTCCGCGCCTGGCCATGGAAGTCACCCCCGTCGGCGAGCCGCACGTTCACGTGCCGCGACGGCGCGCGGTTCACCGACGTGGTGTTCAAGCTCGCGGACAAGCTCGCCGACATCGAAGGCACGCTCTCCGACGAGACCGGAGCGCCCGTCCCGTTCGCCTTCGTGGACTTCGCGCCGCAGGATCCGGGCGGCATCGGCCAGCAAGAGCGGACCGATGCCGAGGGCCGCTGGCAGGTGTTCAACATGCCGCCCGGTCGCTACCGGGTGAGCGCGAGCGCGCCGGGGCACGGTGTCACGACCCAAGCGGTGGTCGCGCCGCAGCGCGATGTGGCGCTGCAGCTCGGCGGCGTCGGTCGCATCGAGGGCACGACCACCCTGCTCGCGAACGGCACGTTCGAGCTCTCCGACGTGACCTGCGCGGACTCCGGTCGCGCCCGCAGCGGCATGATGCTCGCCCAGCAGCGTCGGCTCGTGCAGGTGACCGGTGGCCGGTTCACGATCGACGACGTGCCAGCGTGCACGATCTGGGCGCAGGCCACGTGGCGCGATCAGCACGTGCGGATGGACGTCGAGGTGCCGCCGAACGCCGCCGGCACCGTCGAGCTCGACCTCGGCCCGCCGCACGCGAAGACGGTGCACGGCACGGTGCGCGACGATGCCGGCCGCCCGGTGGCGAACGTGCTCGTGACCGCCGCGTACAAGTCCGATCGCAACACGAGCGCGCGCACCGATGGCGCCGGTCGGTACACGCTGCTGACGTTCTCCGGCGCGACGATCATGGCCGACGGCGAGGGCAACTCCGGGGTCGCGACGGTCGGCATGGCGAATGTCGACGAAGAACAGGTGGACCTCACGCTCGGAACCGGCGAGCGATCGCGCGACTGGGACGACTGATCGCAAGCCCCACGCAGGTGGGGCGCGCAGCAATCCCGTCAGTCGAACGCGATCGAGATCGCGGAGCCGCCGCTGAGCACCGGCTTGTCGTGTTTCGGCAGCACCAGCACCGAGTAGATCTCGAGGGCGAGCACCATCCCCTTGAACCGCACCAGATCGATCCCCGCGCCCGCGCCGCTCGCGAGGCCCGCGCGCTTGGTGTCGACCGGGATCATCGTCTTCGGGTCGATGCACTGGTTGCAGTGAAACGTGCCGCCGCCGGCGCCCAGGCTGACCCACACCGATCCCGTCAGCCAGTACTGCGCGCCGGCGAGTGCGTAGGTGACATTGTTCGCGACGAGCGGACCGTCGGTGCCCACGCGATGCGGCTGCGCGCCGCCGCCGATCAGAAACGTGAACGTGGCCCGTGGTGTGGCGACGTGGCCGACCTTCAGCGCGATGGTTGCGCCCGTACCGGTGCTGCCGTGGAAGGTCAGCGACGGACCGAGCGCGGCGCTGAACACGACGCCGCGCCGATGCTCCACCGACTCGAGGTTCGCGTTGCCGGCGCGGTCGGCGGCCGGCTCGGGATCGGGCCGGTCCTCGTCCGCCTTGTCGTCCGCGTACGCGACGCCAGCGACCGGAGCTGCCGCGATCGTGACAAGTGCGATCGCGGCGAGCCTCACTTCGTGACCTCGAGCACGGGGAACGCCCGCCTGTCCCCCAGGTGCGGCTGCTCGGGAAGCATGAGGCGGGCGACAGGCTCGCCTCCGATCAGGTGCTTTTCGATGATCTCGGTGACGTCGTCGACGGTGACGTGCCCGTACCAGACCTGCTCGGGGTAGACCACGAGGGTCACGCCCTGCTCGCATTGATCGAGGCATCCCGCGTTGTTGGCGCGGATGAGCTTGGACAGGCCCCTGGCGGTCAGCTCGGACTTCAGGCGATCTCTGACCTCGACCCCGCCGCGCAGCTTGCAGGAGCCTCGCGGGTGGTCCGCGGCACGTTCGTTGATGCAGACGAACACGTGGCGCTGGAAGCTTGGCATCCGCCCGCAGGGTACCATGTGGCTCTCACCCGGACCTACTGCGACACAGTTGAAGACAATCCTGGGTTGTCGCATGCTTGTACTCCGCGGACTCCGTCGGGGGAGACCGTCCAGAGCCCATGATCGAGTCGCGTCCACAGTCGCCGGCAGGCGCGTCGTTGGTTGGTGAGGTCCTGGGCAACTACCGCCTGGTCAGCGAGCTATCGAGCGGCGGCATGGGCACGGTTTACCGCGCGCGGCACGAGCTGCTCGGGCGCGAAGCCGCGATCAAGCTGCTGCGGCCCGAGCTCTCGAGCAACGACGTGCTCGTCCAGCGGTTCTTCAACGAAGCCAAGGCCGCGACGGCGATCCGCCACCCCGGCATCATCGAGGTCTACGACTTCGGCTACACCGACGACGGACGGGCGTACCTCGTCATGGAGTTCCTCGACGGCGAGTCGCTCGGCACGCGGATCGCGCACCGCGGCCGGCTGACCGAGCTCGAGGCGGCATCGATCGCCCGCGGCGTCGCGAGCGCGCTCAAGGCGGCACACGCGAAGGGCATCATCCACCGCGATCTCAAGCCCGATAACGTGTTCCTCGTGCCGGATCCCGATGGCACGGAAGATCGCGTGAAGGTGCTCGACTTCGGCGTGGCCAAGCTCGCCGATGCGGCGCCGACGAACGTGCGCCACACGCAGACGGGCGCCCTGATGGGGACGCCGCTGTACATGGCGCCCGAGCAAGCGCGCGCGGCCGGGACGATCGACGGGCGCGCGGACCTCTATTCCCTCGGATGCATGCTCTACGAGATGCTCGTCGGCGCGCCGCCGTTCGTGGCCGATGGCGCCGGCGAGATCATCGCGATGCAGCTGTTCGGTCAGGTCCAGCCACCGAGCGAGCGCCTCGCATCGCTGACGCCGGAGATGAACGCGATCGTGATGCAGCTCGTCGAGAAGGAGCCGCATGCTCGGTTCCAGAACGCGGCCGCGGTGCAACAGGCTCTCGCGAGCGTGACCGCGAAGCTCTCCTCACGACTGTCGGCGGAGCTCGGGTCCACCGAGTCGCGCCCGCAGATGATCCTGCCGACGCCGATGCCCGCGGGTGGCCGGCTGCGCCTCAGCCTGATCGACGGGCCGCCCGAGCAGCTCGCCAGGCGCTCGTCGCTGCCCATCGTCGCCGCGCTCATCACGATCGTGCTTGCAGCGGCCGGGGGCATCTTCGTGCTCACGCGATCGAGCGATGACAAGCCGGCCAAGGAAGCTCCCACCGAGCCCCAGCCGGTCACGCGAACGCCGACACCTGCGTCACCAGCACCGACCGCGGCGAACAACGCCACGCCAGAGGTGAAGCCGGCGGAGGTGAAGCCACCTGTCGACCCCATCCCCGCGCCGCCACCGCAGAAGAAGCGACCGACCGACAAGACCGTGAAGACGACGCCGGCCACGAAGCCCGTGCCTGGCGAAGCTCCCTCGGGGCCGGTGACTCACCCCGGGTTGCACAGCCCGGGGACCGACGAGGCCGTCGGTGGGCCCATCGAACCCGATCTCGGGGTGCCGAAGAAGCCCGAACCGCCGAAGGATCCGTGATGAGTCGCCTCGTGCACGCTGCGATGGCACTCGGCGCGCTGGTCGCACCGACGTTCGCCCAGCCCGTGGTCACACCGGAACCTTCGGGACCGCTCGCACAGGTCCGCGATGACAAGCAGCTCGCCGAGACGCTCAGCGCGATCACGCAGGACCCGGCGATCGTCATCGAAGATCCGGCGACGCGCTCGCTCGCACAGGCGCTGATGATCGAGGGCGTCAAGCAGCTGCAAGCGAGGTCCTACGACCAGGCGCTCGCGAACTTCCTCGAAGCGTACGCGAAGTTCCCGAGCCCGAAGATCCTCTTGAACATCGCGTCCACGCTGCGCGACATGGGGCGGCTGGCCGATGCGGCGAACACGTACCAGCGCTACTTGCTCGATCCATTGACCGGCTCCGAGCGCGTCGCCGAGGTCAAGGACCTGATGCTGCGGCTCGACGAGCAGCTGACGATCCTCACCGTGCGCGTGTTCCCGAGCGGTTCCGACGTGTCGATCGATGCAGGGCCGTTCATTCCGGTCGGGTCATCGCTGTTGACCCGCGTGCGCCCCGGTATTCATCTCGTGCGCGTGCGCAAGGACAGGAGCGCGAACGAGGTCACCGTCAACGGCTTCGAGGGCGAGATCAAGGACGTCTCCGCAGCGGTGAAGCTCGACGCGGCCGAGACGCCGACGCCGACGCCAACGCCGACGCCTGACCCGCCGCTCAACCCGCCGCTCGATCGCAAGCCGGTCGCCGCGGCACCCGAGCACGTCGATGGCTGGCTCATCACCGGCACGCAGTACAGCGCGGATAGCGGCACCGGCCGCGAGCGCAAGGTGCGCTCCGGCTACTCGGGCCCCGTGGTGGCGGCGATCATCCCACGCTACGAGGCGACGTCCGATGGAGGCGCGATCGTGCACTACGACGACGAGGACTCCATCAGCTCCGGCGTGATCGCCGCCGTCCGGATCGACGGCGAGGGTCGCGGGTTCGCGGGCGCGATCGGCCTCGCGATCTCGAGGTCGCATCTCGAGGCCGAGCTGATGCTCCTCAAGTCGGACTCGACCGGCGGCTACCTCGGCGTGCGCTATCGCCTGTTCACGTCGTGGATGCGGCCCTACATCGGGCTCGGCATGCCGGGCTTCGCGTACACGCTGACCAACGCGATGACCAACGAGACATCGACGAAGCTCGCGGTCGGGCTGCGCGCGGCCGTGGGCGTGGAGCTGCGGATCAACGGTCACCTCAGCGTCCAGGGTGACCTCGGCTACGAGCACTTCTTCATCGATCCCGAGGAGACAGGCCTCGACGCGAACATCTTCGTTCCGACGATCGGGGTGGTCGGCCGGTTATGAGGCGCGCACGCTGGATCAAGCGCGGCATCGCCGCGGGGTTCGTCCTCGCGGTCACGACCGCCGTCGTCGT
>JAYVLW010000559.1:0-16237 GCA_043759315.1 Myxococcales bacterium | reverse complement strand
CTTCCTGACCCGGCAGATCGTCAAGGCCGGATACCTGACCACGATGACGCTCGAGGCCCGCTGCTGCACGTTCGTGCCGAGCACGGTCTCCGGGTACTTCTCGCAGCAACTCCGGTGGCGCCGCTCGAACATCGTCGACTACGCCGGCGGCATGACCCACGTGTGGCGGTTGAACCCGATCCTCGCGATCCACTTCTTCTCGCTGTTCGCGCTGCTGCTGGTCTACCCGATCGCGGTCGTGCGCATGCTCGCCTCGTTCAAGTTCTTCCCCGCGCTCGTCCTCCACATCGAGGCGGTCGTGTTCTTCGGCCTGCTCTACCGCTTCCGCACCCGCAAGCTGCCCAAGGAGGAGCGCGTCGGAGCGCTCGCCTTCATCCCGCTGTCACTGCTGATGCCGGTGACCTACGCGCTCCTCACGCCGCTCGCGCTGTTCACGCTCGATACGTCGAACTGGGAGACCCGGAACCACGAGGAGGCCGCGCAAGAGCCGGTCGCCGAGCCGGTGCCGGAACCTGTCGTCGAGGTGATTTCTGCCCCCATGATGATCCCGGATGCGATCACGGCCACGGGCCGCCTCGCACGCCAGAATTCTCATGCAGAAATGCCCGCGGCTTAGTGGTAAGGACCCCCCATGGAAGCTCGACCCTCTGCCCGGCCCAAGTTCTGGACCGCGCTCCAGCCTTCGATCGTCCGGGTCTACAAGGTCGCCGGGCTCGTCGCCCTGACCGCGATCCTGGTCGGGCTGATCGGCTTCCTCGTCGTCAACGTCTTCTACTTCTTCGACCACACCTGGGTCCGCCCGGTGGTGCTGTCGCCGACGCACCAGAAGGTCGTCGAGGCCTCCACCCAGCTCGCTGACGCGAAGCTGCGCGCGAGCCAGCTCGAGACAGAGAGAGTCGAGATCGATGCCTCGCTCGCCGAGATCGACCGCCAGGTCGCCTCGGATGACAAGTTCATCACCGAGGTCGGCGCCCTCGTCGACAAGCCGGCCGCCACCGACCAGTGGCTGCTCAAGCGCGAGCTCGAGAAGGCCAAGCTCGACAAGGACAATGCGACCGGCCGCCGGATCCCGCTGGGCCAGCGCATCGAGAGCCTCAAGCTCCGCAAGGCCGATCAAGACGCCGTGGTGAAGCGCCTCGAGGCCTCGCCTTACCTGAAGGCGATCAACCAGAAGATCACGCTCGCGTTCGTGCCGTACCAGAACCTCCGCAACGTGAAGATCGGCACCAAGCTCTACGGATGCGCGTGGGGCCTGGTGGCGTGCTCCAACGTCGGCAAGGTCACCGCCGTCCTCGAGGGCGAGGTGGACAGCGTCCATCCGCACGACGAGAGCATCCAGCGCGGTGTGATGGTCGAGATCGACGTCTCGACCTCGGCGGCCGGCGACACCGTTCTGTTCGCCGGCGGCAAGCCGCTGTTCTTGTTCTGAGACCGCGGTCTCACCGTGAGCTAGCGCGGGGTCCAGCCCGTGGACCGTTGCTCGTGCTATGTCCAGTCGGTGACTCCGCAGGCCCGGGAGCAGAGCCGCAGAGACTTCATCGCGAATGCGATCGAGCTCCTCAACCGGTCGCTCGACTACACCGAGACCCTGGCTTCGCTCGCGTGGGTCGCGGTACCCACGATCGCTGACTGGTGCGCCGTCGACATCGTCGAGGATGGCACGCTGAGGCGCCTTGCGGTGGCGCACGTCGACCCGACCAAGGTCGCGCTCGCGCGCGAGCTCCAGCGCCGGTGGCCACCGAGCCTGGACGATGCGACCGGAGCGCCCGCCATCGTTCGCACCGGGCGGCCCGAGCTGGTCGAGGAGATCACCGCCGAGATGTTGGACCACGGTGTGCCCGACGCAGAGCAGCGCGCCCTCGTGAAGGAGCTCGGGCTGCGCAGCTACATCGGCGTCCCGCTGCGCCGCGGCGAGACGACGATCGGCGCGATCACGCTCGCCATGGCCGAGTCGGGCCGGCGCTATGACGCGGGCGATCTCGCGGTCGCCGTGACGCTGGCGGATCGCGCCTCCGCGGCGATCGAGAACGCGTTCCTGTTCTCGGAGCTCGAGCGCGCGCACGCGCACACCGCGACCGAGCGCGACAAGCTCGCCCAGCTCGTCGCCTCGTCGCCATTCGCCATCGCCGTGCTCCGCGGCCAGGACCTCGTCTTCGACCTCGTGAATCCTCCGTTCGAACAGACGTTCGGTGGAAGGAAGCTCCAGGGGCTCAAGCAGGCGGACCTCGATCCGACCGGTGCGCGGGCCGTCGAGCTGCGCCGGGTGATGGCCGGCGGGACATTCTCCGAGCGCGAGCGCGAGGTCACCTGGGACTGGGATCAGACGGGGCTGCCGACAACGCGCTACTTCGACGTCTCCTACGCGCCGATGCGCGACGGTGAAGGAGCCATCGAGGGCGTGTTCGTGTTCTCGATGGAGGTCACGAACCAGGTGCGCCTGCGCAAGGCGAGCGACGAGGCCAAGGAGGTCGCGGAACAAGCGAGCCGGGTCAAGGACGAGTTCCTCGCGATGCTCGGCCACGAGCTGCGCAACCCGCTCGCGCCGATCTTGACGGCGCTCGACCTGATGCAGCTGCGCGCCCCCGAGACGTTCCAGCGCGAGCGCACCGTGATCGAACGGCAGGTGCGCCACATGGCGCGGCTCGTCGACGATCTGCTCGACATCTCGCGGATCACGCGTGGCGACATCGAGCTCCACCGCGAGGACATCGACCTCGCCGACACGATCGGCAAGGCGATCGAGATCGCGACTCCCCTCCTCGAGGAGCGCAAGCACGAGCTGGTGACGAGCGTCGGGCCCGGCCTCGTCGTCCATGCGGATGGCGTGCGGATGGCGCAGGTCGTGGCGAACCTCCTGACGAACGCGGCGAAGTACACGGAGCGCGGCGGCATCGTCTCGATCTCCGCCGTGCGCGAAGGCGCGCGGATCGAGCTCCGCGTCACCGACAACGGGGTCGGCATCGCGCCCGACGTGCTGCCCCACGTGTTCGATACGTTCTACCAGAGCCGCCAGGCGATCGACCGCGCGCAAGGTGGCCTCGGTCTCGGACTCGCGATCGTGCGCACGCTCGTCGGGCTCCACGGCGGCGAGGTGGCCGCGACGAGTGGCGGCCTCGGGACGGGCAGCGAGTTCACCGTGTGGCTACCGGCGGTGGAGGCCGCGCATCGCGTCGGGCCCAGCGTGGGCACACCGATCGAGGGCGCGCAGCCGCTCCGCGCGGATGGCATCCTGATCGTCGACGACAACGCGGATGCGCTGGGGATGCTGGCGGATGCGCTCGAGTCGCGCGGCATGACCATCCACCGCGCGCACGATGCACCGAGCGCCCTCGCCGAGGCCCAGAAACAGATGCCGCGGATCGCGCTGCTCGATATCGGCTTGCCGGTGATGGACGGCTACGAGCTCGGACGCCGGCTCCGCGAATTGCCCGGCCTCGAGCACATCAAGCTGGTCGCGCTCACGGGCTACGGCCAGGCGTCCGACCTCGAGAAGTCACGCGCCGCGGGCTTCGAGGCGCACCTCGTGAAGCCGATCTCGCTCGCCACGGTCCAGAAGACGATCGATGCGTTGCTCGCGTAGCTCGAGCTACTGGAACAGCGAGCACCCGTAGAAGTCGAGGTCCTGGATCTCGGCCGCGGTCGTGAGCGAGCCGGCGCGGAACACGGCGCCGTAGGAGTTGTCGCCGGCGCCGTACTCGAACACATCGACGCTGGCGCCGCTGGTCGCGTGCTTGAGCGCGATCACGTTGAGGCCATCGTTGTCGATCTTCATCAGGCCGTCGGCGAGGTCCGTCGCGTCGTCATACGCGACCCTGATCGCGGCGAGCGCCTGCTGCGCCGGGATCCCGGTGAGCTCGGAGGCCAGCGTCACCACGCGCGACGAGATCGGCGTGAACGCGGGGTTGGTCTTGAGCTCGCTCCAGCTCGCACCGAGGAGACAGACCTCGGCCTTGACCGTGCAGTGCTCCAGATCGCCGTCGTGGATCGACGCGACGATGGCGGCGGTGTTCCAGTAGAAGATCGCGCCGTAGGAGTTGTCACCGGCGCCGTACTCGACCGCGGTGTACGTCCGCGCAGCGGCGGGCTCGTAGAGGCGAACGAGATTGATCTCGTTCTGATCGGCGGCGGCGAACGCTTCCTCGATCGTCATGACGTCGGTGTGCGATGACTGGTGGAGCGCGGAGATGATGCGTGCCTTGTCGAGCTCCGAGAGGTTCGACGGGCTCGTCAACCGCTGCCTGGACGACACCACGAGGTGCGGGTTTCCTTCGATGTCTCCGTAGGTCGATCCGAACACGCACTGCGAGGCTGGCGCGCACCCGCTGCCATCGCAGTCGACCGTGAGGTTGAACGAGCCCTTCGTGCTCGCGGAGAAGCCCTTGACGAGCACGCGGTATTCGCCGGCCGCGAGCTCGCGATCGAACGACGACCAGTGATTGCGGCCGTCGTCGTCGTTGCGCTCGATGTACGCGCCCCAGCCGGTCGCGGTTCGCTTGTAGAGATAGAGCACCGTGTCGATGCTCGCGGCGTGGGGGACGCGCGCGGTGAATGCATGCAGGCGCGCCGGCGCCGACAGCGACAACGTCCAGGTGTGGTGCTGCTCCGTGGCCGTCAGCTTGGCGGTGGTCACGGTCCCGAACGAGATCCCTCCATGGTCGGTCGGTGACCGAAACGAATCGAGCTTGCCGTCCTCGGGGACGTTGTCCTCCAGGCCCTTGGCATCGTCACAGGCGAGGAGCGCGAACGGGAGAACAGCCAGGACCCACTTCATGAAGTAGCCGAGATTCAAGCACCGGGCCGGGACGAGGTCGTGTGATCTCAAACGGTTGAGGTGTGTGAGCAACTCCACTGGCCGGCTGGCGTGACAGCCAGCTACCCCAGGACCGCAAATGCCCGAAGGAAAGTACCTAGATGGACGATCGTGTAGGCGCTCTAAACTTCGCTTTGAGGGGCGGATCTGGGGAGCGCGGTCGAGTACCATGAAGATCGTTTGGGGAACGGCATCCTTGTGATGCAGGTGGCGGCTTCGTTGGAGGACAGCGAACGATGAGTGAAGACAAGACGCGGCTCGGACACACGCCCACTGACGCGAGCGGAGCACACCCGCGCCCGTCGCCAGATCCCAAGACCGGCAGCACCCAGGTGCGCCCGGCCGAGGGAAGCGGATCGATCCGTCCGCCGAACGACGCGACCATCGTCCTCGGCAACGGCAACGGCAACGGCGATTCTGCACCGCTGCGGACGAAGACGCTGAGCGGTGTGCCCGTGAGCAAGCCGATCGCGAACACCTCGTCCGACGCGACGATGGTCCTCGGCAACGCGGGACCGCAGAACACGGCCGCCGGAACACCGACGCCCGGGACCACGCCCGTCGTCGCGCCTCCGACGGCGCAGACGATCCAGAAGCCTGCCCGCACCGAAGAGTCGGGCCTGTTGCCACGGACCGGCAAGAGCGCCTGGGACACCTTCGACGGCGTCTCGACCGCCGTCCACGCGACGTCGGCGGCGCCGCACCCCGGCGTTCGCATCAACCAGTACGAGATGATCAAGATGATCGGCGAGGGCGGCATGGGGACCGTGTTCCTCGCCCGTGACCTCCGGCTCGGTCGTCGCGTCGCGATCAAGTTCCTCCAGTCGAACCAGCAGGAGCTGACCCAGCGCTTCCTCGTCGAGGCGCGCACCACTGCGCGCTGCCAGCACGACAACATCGTCGTGATCTACGAGGTCGGCGAGCACAACGGGGCGCCGTACATCGTCCTCGAGTTTCTCAACGGCAAGCCGCTCACGGATCTCACGCAGAACGGGCAGAAGCTCCCGTACGCGCGCGCCGTGGAGCTGATGTGCTCGATCCTCCGCGCGCTGCAGTGCGCGCACGAGCACGGCATCGTCCACCGCGACCTCAAGCCCGACAACATCTTCATCACCGAGTCGGGCACCCTGAAGGTCCTCGACTTCGGCATCGCGAAGGTACTGCAGGAGAAGCAGAGCGGCACCCCGGAGGCCAAGGCCTCGGGACAGGTCCGCATGCCGAGCCCGCTCGAGCTCGCGACCGGCACGAACACCAGCTTGACCCGGGTCGGCACGATCATGGGCACGCTCAAGTACATGTCCCCCGAGCAGTGGGGCATCGGCATCGAGATCGACCACCTGACGGATATCTGGGCGTGCGGCGTGCTGCTGCACCGGATGATCTGCGGCCGTCACCCGCTGCACCCGCTCGACGGCAACCAGCTCGTCGTGACCGCGATGCTCGAGCTGCCGATGCCGTCGATGCAGGAAGCTGCGCCGCCGGACGTGCCGCGCGAGCTGATCCAGATCGTGGATCGCTGCCTGCTCAAGACGAAGGAGCAGCGCTGGCAGTCGGCGGAGGAGCTGCTCCGCGCGCTCGAGCCGTTCCTCCCGGGCCGCCGGATGAAGGAGCTCCAGCTCGACGAGAGCCCGTACGCGGGACTGTCGTCGTTCCAGGAGAACGACGCCGGCAAGTTCTTCGGCCGCAACCGCGAGATCGCGGCGATGGTCACGCGCATCCGCGACCGGCCGCTGATGGCTGTCGTCGGTAGCTCGGGCGTCGGCAAGTCGTCGTTCGTCCGCGCCGGCCTCGTGCCCGCGCTCAAGCGCTCCGGCGAGACGTGGGAGACGCTCGTCATCCGCCCGGGTCGCAAGCCGCTCGAGTCGCTCTCCGCGGTGATCCAGCCGATGGTCGCCACCGCGGCGAACCTCGCCGATGACATGGACGAGCAACGGAAGCTCGTCGAGACCCTGCGCCGCGAACCGGGTCACCTCGGTCACGTGCTGCGCGGCCGCGCACGCCGCGATAACCGGCGCCTGCTGCTGTTCGTCGATCAGTTCGAGGAGCTGTTCACCCAGGTCGCCGATCCGGCGGAGCGCGCCGCGTTCATGGCGTGTCTGTCGGCCGTCGCCGATGACGCGACGAGCCCGCTGCGTGTCGTGCTCTCGATCCGCTCGGACTTCCTGGACCGCGTCGCGGAGGATCCGCAGTTCCTCTCGGAGCTGACGCAGGGCCTGTTCTTCCTCGGACCGCCGAGCCGCGACGGGCTCGCCGAGGCGATCACGAACCCGGCAGAGATGGCCGGCTTCGCGTTCGAGCTGTCGGCCACCGTCGACGACATGCTCGATCACCTGGAGACCACGCCCGGTGCGCTACCGCTCCTGCAGTTCGCCGCGAGCCGCCTGTGGGACTCGCGCGACAAGGCGCGCAAGCTCCTGACGCACAACGCGTACACCGCGATGGGCGGCGTCGCCGGTGCGCTCGCGAGCCACGCCGATCGCGTGATCAACGATCTCGGTCCGGCGAAGCTGCCGCTGATCCGCGCGATCATGCTGCGCCTCGTCACGCCGGAGCGCACCCGCGCGATCGTGCCGATGGCAGAGCTGCGCGAGCTGTCGCGCGAGGTCGGCGAAGTGCAACGGCTGGTCGATCAGATGGTCGATGCCCGCCTCCTCGTCGTGCAGACGCTCGAGGGCGGCAAGGGCTCGACGGTCGAGATCGTGCACGAGTCGCTGGTCGCCAACTGGCCGGCCCTTCGGCGCTGGCTCGACGAGACCCAGGATGACGCCGAGCTGATCGATCAGCTGCGGAACGCGGCGCGCCAGTGGCACGCCAAGGGCCGCGATGTCGGCCTCCTGTGGCGTGGCGACACGGCCGAGGAAGCGAAGAAGTTCAAGAAGCGCTACAAGGGGACGCTCTCGGATACCGAGCGCGCCTTCCTCGACGAGGTCGTCAACTACGAGCTCGCACAGGTGCGCAAGCGCCGGAGCATGGTGATCGCAGGCTTCATCGCGCTCGGCGCGATCGTGGTCGCGGCGATGGTCGCGCTCGTGTTGATCCAGTCGTCCCGCAAGGCGGCGAAGGCAAACGCGTCGGCGGCCGACAAGGCGAGGATCGAGGCCGTGGCCGCGAAGACCGAGGCGGAGCAGAACCTCGCCGAGGTGCAGCGCAAGGAAGCAGAGCGCCAGCAGGCGGAGGCGGCGAAGAAGCAGGCCGAGACGAAGCTCGGTGTGACGAGCGTCGCCCTCGACAAGTCGCAGGAGGATCTGCAGAAGACGAACGAGGAGCTGAAGAAGGCTCTCGACGAGAGCCTCGCGAGCGAGGAGCGCGCGAAGATTGCAGCGCGACTCGCGGACGACAGCGCGAAGAAGGCGCAGATCGCGGCGACCGAAGCCGCGAAGCAGCGAGACGAAGCAGCGAAGCAGCGCGACCGCGCTGATGCGCTGTACCAGCAAGCGAAAGAGCGCGCGGACCGGCTGCAGAATCAGCTCGGCAGCACGTCGATCGAAGTTCTCAAGTAACTGCTCTCCGGGGATCACCAACTATGATCAAGGCTATTGCTGTGGGGCTCAGCATCGCGCTGTGCTCCGGAATCGCGTCGGCTCAGGCACCCAAGCAGGCTCCTCCGGCGCCGCCGACTCCCACGCCGACTCCACCGAAGCCCCCGAAGACCGACGAGAAGGCGGGCAAGGACGAGTCACTGCAGAACGGCGGCGAGTCGCGGCCGTGGGCGGTGGGCGTCAGCGTCGAGAACCAGAAGATCGCGATCAAGAAGTTCCAGGAAGGCAACCAGCAGCTCAACGACGGCCTGTTCCCCGCCGCCGCGAAGCTCTATCGCGAGGCGCTCACCAAGTGGGAGCACCCGGCGATCTACTACAACCTGGCGCTCGCGCTGCTCAACCTCGACCAGCCCATCGAGGTCTACGACAGCCTCGAAAAATCGATCAAGTACGGCGCCGCGCCCCTCGAGAAGGACAAGTTCGAGCACGCCAAGGAGTACATGCTCCTGGTCGAGAAGCAGATCGCCACGATCGACGTCAGCTGCTCGAAGCCGGGAGCCGTGATCTCCGTCGACGGCAAGGTCGTGTTCACCGTCGGCGACGACGGCAAGCCCGGTCACTACGTCGCGCGCGTGAAGATCGGCAAGCACACGTTCGTCGCCGAGAAGCCCGGCTACAACGCCCAGGTCGACGCGCCGTTCATCGGCCCCGGCGAGCCATTCCGGATCGAGCTGACCCTGTACACCGCCGACGAGCTGACCCGCTACAAGCGGCAGTGGAACGCCAAGTGGATGCCCTACGCCGTGATCGGCGGTGGCGTGGCGCTGGGTCTCGCGGGCGTGCTCCTCGAGGTCTCGGCGAACAGCTCGTACAGCGACTACGACTCCGCGGTCGCGAAGTGCAATGCGGACGCGTCGAGTGGTGGCTGCGCGAACATGGGCAGCGTCGCCGACATGCGCAAGAGCGGCGATACGAAGCGCACGCTCGGCTACGTGGGCTATGGCGTCGCAGGCGCGGCCGCGGTCACGGGCCTGATCCTGCTCTACGTCAACCGCTCCCAGGCCTACCAGATCACCGCCGATGAATATCGGAAGGAACTGCGCGAGAAGGAAGCTGCGAGCGCCGCGGTCTCGATCACCCCTGTCATCGGCCCCGATATGGCGGGCGCGATGCTGAACGGTTCGTTCTAGGAGCCTCCCAGATGACCTCCACTCGACTCAATTTCGCGATCTGGGCCTTCGGCCTGGCAGTGGTTGCCGGCTGCCCGCAGGAGCCCAACTCGGTCGTGTGCCCGGGCACCGGCATCATCTGTCCCGAGAACACGTACTGCGGCGCGGTCCAGCCGATCTGTCTGACCACGAGCTGCGGTAACGGCATCGTGGATCTCAACGAGCAGTGCGACGATGGCAACATCCTCGAAGGGGACAGCTGCTCGCCGACCTGCAAGCGCGAGGAGTGCGGCAACAACGTCCTCGATCCGAAGGAGGCCTGCGACGACGGCAACACCGCGAACGGCGACGGCTGCTCCGCGACCTGCCTGTCGAAGGAGGTCTGCGGCAACAAGGTCGTCGACGTGGGCGAGGCCTGCGACGATGGCAATGCGGTCAATGCGGACGGCTGCAGCGGTACGCCCGTGACCGTGGGGAGCGAGATGTCCCCGCCGCCCTGCAAGTCGACCGAGGTGTGCGGCAACGGCATCAAGGACCTCCAGGTCGGCGAGGTCTGCGACGACGGCAACACGACGAGCGGCGACGGCTGCAACTCCGATTGTCGCTCTGGCGAAGGCTGCGGCAACGGCATCGTCGATCCCGGCGAGCAGTGCGACGACGGCAACGCGAACAACAACGACGACTGCCTCAACACGTGCCGTGCCGCGAAGTGCGGCGATGGCGTCGTCGACAACTCGGGTACGCTGGGCGAGACCTGTGACGCCGGCACGACGGGCACGCCGGTCGAGACCGCCACCTGCAACATCGATTGCACCACGCGCGCCTGTGGTGACCGCAAGGTCAACCAGACCGCCGGCGAGCAGTGCGACGACGGCATCGGCAACAACGGCGACACCCGGAATTGCACGGCCGCGTGTGTCCTCAACATCTGCGGCGACGGCAAGGTCGACATGACCCCGCCGGGCATCGAGCAGTGCGACGACGGCAACACGAACAACACCGATGGGTGCTCGAACGCGTGCGCGCTGGCGAGCTGCGGTAACTCCACCGTCGATATGGGCGAGATGTGCGACGACGGCAACACCAACCAGACCGATGCATGCGTGATGTGCCGCACCGCGATCTGCGGTGACGGCTTCACGCGCGCGGGCGTGGAGCAGTGCGACGACGGCAACACGGCCAACGCCGACGGCTGCTCGAGCACGTGCCGCACCGAGGTGTGCGGCAACATGATCATCGATCCGGGCGAGCTCTGCGACGATGGCAACTCGAGCAACACCGACGCGTGTACGAACGGCTGCCAGCTCGCGTTCTGCGGCGACAACTTCGTGCGCGCCGGCGTCGAACAGTGCGACGACGGCAACACGGTCAACGGCGACCTGTGCTCGAGCCAGTGTCGGTTCGAGGGCTGCGGCAATGGCACCCTGGATCCCGGCGAGCAGTGCGACGACAGCAACACCGTGAGCGGCGACGGATGCTCCAGCACCTGTAGGTTCGAGGGATGCGGTGACGGCGCGGTCAACAACGGCGAGGCGTGCGATGGCACCGGCGTCCCTGGTACCCCCGGCGTCGGCGGCGAGACCGCGAACTGCAACGCCGACTGCACGCTCGCGAGCTGCGGCGACGCGAAGACCAACGCCACGCGCGGCGAGCAGTGCGACGCGGGTCCCGGTCTCAACGCCAACGACCGCGACTGCACCGCCATGTGCAAGATCAACATCTGCACTGACGGCCACCTCGACACGAAGGGCCCGATCCACTTCGAGTTCTGCGACGACGGCAACATGATCAACACCGATGGCTGCAACAACTCGTGCACCCTGGCGAGCTGCGGCAACGGCCTGCTGGATCCGGGTGAGCAGTGCGACGACAACAACAACGTCAACACCGACGCGTGCGCCGGCTGCCAGAACGCCCGGTGCGGCGACGGCATCGTCCGTCTCAACGTCGAGGAGTGCGACGGCGGCGCGAATTGCTCCTCGACCTGCAGGATCCAGATCTGCGGCAACGGCATCATCGATCCTGGCGAGCAATGCGACGACAGCAACCTCGTCAACGGTGATGGCTGCGCCGGCAACGGCCATCCGCTGCTCAACGCGTGCAAGTTCGAGTTCTGCGGCGACAAGCTGAAGGGCACAGCCGAGCCATGCGACCCCACCGACATCGCGGTCGGTCCATCGGGCAACGGCTCGTGCAACCGCGACTGCACCAACGCGTCGTGCGGCGACGGCAAGCTGTCGCCGTTCGCACCGTCGAACGAGCAATGCGACCTCGGCACCGTGAACAACGCGCTCGGCCTCGGCTGCTCGCCCGCGTGCCAGCTCGACCACTGCGGCGACAACAACATCGACGGGATCGAACAATGCGATCAGGGCACCTCGAACAGCGTGAACGGCCCGTGCTTGCCGTGGTGCCGCAATGCGATCTGCGGCGATGGTGTCGTGGAGTCGGCGAGCGCTGCCGGCAACGAGATGTGCGATCTCGGCGCCGCCCTCAACGGCGCGACGACGTGCCCGTACGGCCAGACCAGCTGCTCGATCTGCTCGGCGACCACGTGCCAGCCGGTCACCCTCAACAGCGCCGCCGCGACCCGCTACTGCGGCGACGGCACGCTCGACAACACGGGCGGTGATCCGGAGGTCTGCGACAACGGCACCGTCGGCAGCGCTGGCCTCCCGGCGAATGGCCAGACGCAGTGCCCGTACAACACGTCGTGCACGACCTGCAAGACGGACTGCACCGGCCCGATGATGCCGACGCCCGCGCAGTGCGGCGACGGCGTGGTCGACGGCCCCACCGAGAAGTGCGACTTCGGCGCGACGAACAACACCACGACGCTGCCGACGAGCTGCCCGTACAACAGCTCGTGCACCACCTGCCCCGCGGGTTGCGCGACGCCGACGGCGGTGGTCTCCGGCGGCCGCTGCGGCGACGGCATCCCGAACACCACGCCGGCGACCGGCACGAATCCGGTCGGCACCGAGATGTGCGACCTCGGCGCGGCGAACACGACGGACGTCGACTGCCCGTGGGCCGCGACGATGCTCGGATCGATGTGCACACGGTGCTCGTCGACGTGTGCGCCGCTGGTCACCGTGCCGCATTACTGCGGCGACGGCCAGTGCGACCTGGGCTTCGAAACCCCGGGCGTCTGCACGGCGGACTGCGGCACGGGCCTGTTCGCGCTGACCGTGGTCAAGACCGGCGCCGGTAACGGCACCGTGACGTCCGCTCCGGCGGGGATCAACTGCGGAGCCACCTGCTCGGCGAACATCGCCGCCAACATGATGGTCACGCTGACCGCCGTGGCCGACGGCAGCAGCACGTTCGTGGGCTACGGCGGTGCGTGCTCGGGCATGTCGTGCACGGTGACGATGAGCGCTGCACAGACGGTGACCGCGAACTTCGCGAAGCTCCAGCGCACGGTGACGGTGACGAAGGCGGGCACCGGCGCGAGCGTCGGCAGCGTGACGGCGATTCCGATGGGTGTCGCGAACTGCGGCGCCAACTGCGCCTCGTACGATGACGGCACGGTGGTCGTGATCACGGCGACGCCGGGGACGAACAACAACTTCACCGGTTGGACCGGCTGTGACAGCACCAGTGGTGCGGTCTGCATCGTGACGGCGAACGGGGTCGAGGCCGTGACGGCAACGTTCACGTTGACCCAGTTCGCGCTGACCGTGACCACGTCGGGCACCGGGCTCGGGACGGTCACATCGAGTGTCGGCGGGATCAGCTGTGCTTCCCCCACCACCGGCACCTGCTCGGCGATGATCGACGCCGGAACGCCGGTGGCCCTCACAGCGACGCCCGGCGCGACGGATACGTTCACGCTGTGGACCGGCGACTGTACGGGCGCGACCACACCGTGCAACCTGACGATGACCGGCCCGATGACCGTCGACGCCCAGTTCACCGACTGACCAGACCGCGGCGCCGCGATCTGGTGCGCCGCTGCGATGTGGTATGAGGGCGGCCTATGCAGCTCTCCGCTCTCAAGATCATCGTCACCGGCGCTGCCCAGGGCATGGGCGCGCACTTCGCTCGCCGCCTCGCCGAGGCCGGTGCTCAGGTCGCCGCGGGCGACGTTCTCGAGGAGGGTCTCGCGACCCTCGCCGAGAGCACGCGCGGTCTGCCGGGCCGCGTCCACACCAAGCGCCTCGATGTCGCGAACGAGGCCGACGTCGGCGCGTTCGTCGAGTGGGCGCATGGCGCGATGGGCGGCCTCAATGGCCTCATCAACAACGCTGGCATCCTCCGCGACGGCCTGCTCGTCAAGAAGGACAAGACCACGGGCGAGATCACGAAGCTGACCAAGGACAAGTGGGACGCCGTGATCGGCGTCAACCTGACGGGCGCCACGTTCATGGTGCGCGACACGGTCGCGAAGATGGCGGCGGCGGATCTCAAGCCGGGCGTGATCGTCAACATGTCGTCGATCGCGCGCCACGGTAACCGCGGCCAGTCGAACTACGCGGCGGCGAAGGCCGCGCTCGCGGCGAACACCGTGACCTGGTCACGCGAGTTCGGTCAGTTCGGCATCCGCGTCGGCGCGGTCGCCCCCGGCATGATCGAGACGCCGATGACGCAGGGCATGAACCAGAAGGCGCGCGATGCGCTGGTCGCGAACATCCCGGTCGGCCGCATCGGCCTGCCCGAGGACATCTGGCTCGCGGTCAAGTTCGTTCTCGAGTGCGACTACTTCAACGGCCGCACCATCGATGTCGATGGCGGCCTGTCGATGTAACCGACTTCGTCGAGCTTGCTACTGGATCGTGAACGCGACGGTGCCGATCGAGGCGCCCTCCGCGGTCTGGACCTCGACTTCCCATGCACCGGCCTTCGGGATCGTGCGGCGCGACTGCGTCGACCACTTCTTCGAGCCGACCTTGAGCGTGGCCGTCCACGCGACCTGACCGTCGCGCTTCCACACGTGCTTGACCGAGCCCTCCGCCCCGGTCACGCGCGACCACACCCATACGGTGGTGCCTGCGGGGAACGTGGTCGCCTCGCCGACGATCGCGCGCTTCTCGACGCCGGTCCCGGCCTTGACCTCCGCCGAGACATCTCCGGCGGGTGGTGCCGCGGGCTTCGTGGCCGGCGGTTGTGGCTTCGCGTCCTCTGCCATCGCGGCGCCCGAGAGCGCCATCACGAGACCCGAGACGATCATCCAGTTCGTCGTACGTTTCATCCAGTTCTCCCGCGGCATGGTTCGCCGCCGCTGTCCCTGCAACGCGGCGAACCTACCCTGCTATTCGCGCGAGACGAGTCGCGCGAGCGTGCGAATCCCGTCGGCCACGCGGTCGGACCATGGGGTTCCGGCGGAGATCCGGATGAAGTTGGCAAACCTCTGCCGCGCCGAGAAAAGCGGTCCGGGAGCGACCACGATGCGGCGGCGAAGCGCCTGTTCGTGCAGCGCGAGCGCATCCACGCCGGGCGGCAGCTCGACCCAGAGCACGAAGCCACCGCGTGGTGACGACACGCGCGTGCCGTCGGGGAACTGCATCGCGATCGCCTCGCGATAGCGCTCGACGTTACCGGCGACGGCGGCGCGCAACCGGCGCAGGTGGCGATCGTAGCCGCCGGACGCGAGAAACTCCGCGACCGCCATGCCGAGCAGCGTCGGACACGCGAGCGACTGGCCGTACTTGAGACGTACGATCTGATCGTGCCAGCGTCCTCCCGCGATCCAGCCCACGCGGTAGCCCGGCGCGAGCGTCTTCGAGACGGAGCTGACGAGGAGCACGTGGCTGTCCTCGCTCGGGCCGGCGTACGAGCGCAACGCGCGCGGGCGGGAGCCATCGAACACGAGCTCGCCGTACACGTCGTCCTCGATCACCGGGATGTCGTGGCGACGCGTCAGCTTGACCAGACGCTCGCGCTCGTCCTCGGGCATGATCGATCCGGTCGGGTTGGACACCGTCGGCGCCAGCATCACGGCCTGCACCCGCTGCACGCGGAGGAGCTCCTCGAACGCCGTGACGTCGAAGCCGGTGCGCGGATGCGCGGGGATCTCGAGGGCGCGCATCCCGAGGCTCTCGATCGCCTGCAGCACGCCGAAATAGGCGGGGGACTCGACGGCGATCACGTCGCCGGGCTTCGCGACGGCGCGTAGCGCCAGCGATAGCCCCTCGGTCGCGCCGATCGTGGTGCACAGGTCGTGCTCCGAGATCGCCACCCCGGCGTCGACCGCGCGGCGCGCGATCTGCCGGCGGAGCGTGAGCAGCCCGGGGGCGCCCTCGTAGCGCGCGCCGACCGTGGTCATCTCGCGCGTGAGCTGCGTGATGATCCGGTTGAGTGCTCCGATCGGCAGGTACGACGGATCGATCGTCGCGCAGCCGAACGCGAGGAGCTCCGGATCGCGCATCGCGGAGAGGATCTTCGTGTACGCGTCGGAGACGGTGACGCGTGAAGGCGTCGCACACGGTCGCGGCGTGCGCGGCTCGGCGGTGAGCAGGCCGCGCCGGCGCACGAAGTGCCCCGACTTCGGCCGGACCTCGATCATGCCGGCGTTCTCGAGCCGGAGGTACGCTTCGAGCACGGTGGCCACGCTGACGCTTCGCTCCTGCGCGAGCCGGCGCACCGACGGAAGGCGGTCTCCCGCGCGCAGCGAACCACGGTCGATGGCCTGGCCGAGCTCGTCCGCCAGGTGTTCGTAGAGAAACCCACCGGTTGCCACCATGGGCGGAAGTGTACCCATCGAAGTCCTGACCGACCAGCACAGCCGCCGAGCCCTGGACCGGTACACCGCATCTGTACGGGTCACGGCGCGAAAA
>JAYVLW010000558.1:0-5876 GCA_043759315.1 Myxococcales bacterium | reverse complement strand
CACCACGACCACGCCATCCGGCTTGTCGTGGTGCACGGCCCCGACAAGGCGAAGGTGTTCGCCTGCCTCGACAAGATGAAGGACGAGGCGGCCAAGGACGGCTCGTCGATCGAGAAGGACGGCGACATCGTCAACATCAAGAACAAGAGCGGCGAGAACTTCGCGTTCACGTACGTCAGCGACGACACGCTCGTCGGTGTGATCGGCACGAACGCGAACAGCGCGGGCGTCAAGGCCGTGGCCTCGGGAAGCACGGCGCTCAAGACGTCGCCAGCGTTCGTCGAGATGTACTCGAAGATCAACACGGCGGACTCGCTGTGGATCCTGATGAACGGCAACTCGAAGGCGTTCGACAAGGCCGCCTCGCTCGGCTTCAAGCCGAAGGCCGTGTTCGGCTCGGTCAACGTGACCGACGGCCTCACGGTCGACGTCCGCGTTCGCCTCGATACCCCCGACCAGGCCGTCCAGATCGCGAACATGGCCAAGGGCCAGGTCGCGCAGTTCGTGAAGATGGTCGACAAGCTCGATATCGCCGCGGACGCCGCCGACGTGAAGGTCAACATCGCGCTGTCGACGCAGAAGCTCGAGGCGCTCATCCAGCAGTTCGCCGGGATGATGGGCGGCATGGGCGGCGGCGGCGGCGGTCAGATGGGCGGACCCTAGTGCGCACGAGGCTTGGCATCGCCGTCCTGGTGCTGAGCCTTGCCGCCGGGGCGTGTGGAAAGAACAAGGCCGCCGGGTCGAACAACCCGTCGCCCGAGGTCACCGGCCTCGCGGCGGTGCCGGCGACCGCACAGGTGCTGATCGCCGCGGACGTGACGAAGCTGCAGGACTCTGCGCTCGTCGCACGCGCGGTCGATCAGCTCCTGATGCGCGATCCGGTGCTCGCCGCCAAGTGGGGCGAGGTCCAAGCGAGCTGCAAGCTGGACCTCGGCAAGCAGCTCAAGCGCGTGATGCTCGCCCTCGGACCGCCACCGCAGGGCGCGGCGACCGGCACAGGTCCCGTGCTGATGGTCGCGAACGGAACGATCGCCGAGCCCGACCTCGCGAACTGCATCCGCACGATGGTCGGCAAAGGCGGTGGGGCGGTGACCGTGAAGACGGTCGGCGGCCGCTCCCTCTACCAGGTCAAGGACGGCAACCGGACCATGTTCTTCGCGTTCGGGCGACCGGACACGATCATCCTCGGCACGAGCGAGCCGTGGGTGCTCGATGCCCTCGGTACCGGGCCGAAGGCCCTGGACAACCCCGAGCTCAAGGCGCTCCTCCCGCTCGTCGATCAGAACGCGCCGGTGTGGGCGATCGGAAAGGTCGACGAGCGCGTGCGCCAGGGCCTCGTCGGGGCGTCCGGGGGGCGGCTGAAGGCAGGTCCGTCCGCGATCGTCGCCACACTCGATCCCACGGATGGAGCGCGCCTCAACCTCGGGGCGGTGATGGGGTCATCGGATGACGCCAAGGCCCTGGAATCGTTTGCGAACACCGAGCTGAAGGTGGTGGCGATGGTGGCGCAGATGAAGTCGCTCGGCCCCCTCGTCGCGAAGGTCGCGGTCACGGCAGAAGGAACCGTCGTCAGGTTCCGGGCGCCGCTAACCGTCGAGGATGTCAATCAACTGCTGTCTGTGCTTGACGAAAAGCCAGCATCCGAGCAAGGTTCGCCGCCTCCCGAGCCTCCGAAGTAGGAACACGATCATGGCCACGAAGAAGACCGAGAAGACCGCTGCTCCCAAGGCCGCTGCCAAGACCGCCGCGCCGAAGGCACCCAAGGCTCCGAAGGCGGCGAAGGCCGCGCAGGGCCCGCGTCACCCGAAGGCGCGCGTCGCCGCGGTTGGCACGAAGGCCGACCTCGCGAAGGCGCTCGCCTCGAGCATCGCGCGCTCGAACCAGGATGCCGGCGACCTCGAGACGCAGCTCAAGACCGCATCGAACCAGCAGCTCCTCCGCCTCCAGCGCGTCGTCGAGACCGTGAAGAAGAAGTGGGGCAACCGCGACAAGCTGATCTCCGCGATCAGCACCGCGCAGAACAAGTCCAAGGACAAGGACTACCTCGCGAAGCTCGATAGCTTCTCGCTGCCGCAGCTCGTCGATCTCGCCACCGCTGGCGAGCGCCGCGCGCGCACCTAGGTCACGATCGACGCGCGTGTCGCGCGTCGTCTGTTGTTGTCTCGTCCTCGTGCTCGCGACCGTCGCGGGCGCGGAGCCCGACGAGCCCGCCGAGCAGACCGCCCCCGCGGTGCCGGTTCGCGGAACACCGTACGCGCTCGCCGCGTGGCGCTGGCAGGTCACGACCGCGCCGCGGCTGCAGCCGCAGATCGGCGCGCTCGCGGTCAGCGGCCTCGATGTCGCCGCCGGCCGCGCCCCGGCCCCGCTCAGCGTGCTCGGGGAGGGCACCCCACCGGCCGACTGGCCGTTTGCCGTGACGGGTGATGCGACCGCGATCCCCGCGGCGACGCCGGAGCAGCGCGTGGCGGTCGCGTTCGGCGTGACCACGTTCCGGCTCGCCGCTGCCGACGAGGGCGTCGAGATGCTCGAGCTCCGCCTGCGCTACACCGATGGCGTCGCCGCATGGCTCAACGGCGTTGAGGTCGCGCGCCGCGCGCTCGACATCGATGCGACGCCCACCGCGCTCGCGAAGCGCCCGCATGGCCCCGAGTGGGAGACGTTCTACATCCCTGTCACCGCGAGCCTGCTGCGGTTCGGCACCAACACGCTCGCCGTCGAGGTCCATCCCTCCGGGCGCAGTGATGCGCCGACGCTCTCCGCGCAGCTCGTCGGGCGGCGCGACCGCGGCATCCTGCGCGGGCCGCTGCTCGCGACCGTGGGTGCGACGACGGCGAGCGTCGCGGTCGAGACCGATGTCGGCACCGACGCGGCGATCGAGTGGGGGGCCGGCGACGTCCTCGACCAGCACGCGACCAGCCCGCCGGGCACGCACCACACCTTCGCGCTCGCCAACCTGCCGCCGCGCGCGCAGATTCGCTATCGCGTGCACGCCGGCGCGAGTCAGTCCGCGGTGCTCGCGTTCCACACCGCGCCAGCCGTCGGCGACACGATCCGGATCGGCGTCTACGGCGACGTGCGCGGCGGGCACGCGATCCATCGCAAGATCGTCGACGCGATGCTCGGCGAGCCGCTCGATCTCGTGGCCGTCACCGGCGACATGGTCCTCCACGGCTCGGACCAGGCCGACTGGCAACGGTTCTTCACCATCACGCAGCCGCTCCTCGCGTCCACCCCCTACCTGCCCACCGTCGGCAACCACGACCTCGGCTGGGACGGCGCCGATGGCGCAACGCGCGCCGACGAGATCTTCACGCTGCCGCCCGGCCCGCAGGGGCGTCCCGCCGGCGCCTACTGGTACAGCTACGACCTCGCCGACGTTCACCTGGTGTTCCTCGACTCCAATGCGTACGAGCTCGCGTCGCAGGAGACGTGGCTCGCCGCTGACCTCGCCGCGGCGCGCGCGAACAGCGTCCGCGCCATCCTCGTGTTCACCCACGATGGTCCGTACTCGCGCGGCTACCACAAGGGCAACGGCATCGCGCGCACCCACTACGTGCCGATCCTCGCGAAGTATCACGTCGACTACATCTTCTCGGGGCACGACCACCTGTACCAGCGGGGCGAGGTGAGCGGCATCCGCTACGTCGTGACCGGCGGCGGCGGCGCCTCGCTCTACGCCGTTCGCTGCGGTGTCGCCGGCAAGCCTGACTGCAGGGTCGACGACGGCATGATCTCGATCGCGCGCGAGCACCACTACCTGACCTTGTCCATCACCACCACCGTGCTCGAGCTGTGCGTCCGCCGGCCCGACGGTCGCCTGCTCGAGCCGTGCACGCGAGCCCCGTTGTGGCGTCGCTGACGTGCTACGTCTAGGCATGATCCAGCGCGCGCTGCTCGTCGGCTCTCTGCTTCTCGGAGCCTGCTCGTCCACCCCCGCGGGCCCGACCACGCCGCCGGGAAACACCGCCCCACCGAGGGCGCCTGACTACACCGCGACGGTCGCCGATCCGCTCGGCTTCCTGCCGCTCGATGCCGAGCTCGTGATGGGCCTCGATGTCGACTCGCTCCGCGGCTCGCCGCTCTGGCCGCCGCTCGCGTCGCGCATCACAAGCTCGGCCGGCGCGCAACTCGCCGCGTTCCAGCAGATGTGCGGCTTCGATCCGATGGCCACGGTCCATCGCATCCGGCTCGGCCTCAAGAACATCCAGGCGGAGAAGCCCGAGGGCGTCATCGTGGTCAACGGCCTCGATCGGCCAGCCCTGATGGGCTGCCTCGGCAAGGCCGGCAACGGCGCCGCCGTGATCGAAGGGGACTTCGTCACGTTCGACGCGAGCAAGACCGGCGGGCCGCAAGCCGCGTTCGCGTTCGTCGATGCGTCCACCGTGGTCGTCACCCTCGGGCCGACCGCGAACAAGGCGCAGCTCAAGGCCGTGCTCGCCGCTGGCGTCCCGCTGCGCAGCTCGCCCACGTTCACCGCGCTGCTCGCCCAGACCGATGTCGAGGCGTCGCTGTGGGGCATGATGAACAGCAACTCGTCGATCTTCGATCAGCTCGCGGCGGGCATCGGCACGAAGCCCAAGGCGGTGTTCGGCTCGGTGCGCCTCGGCCCGGGCATGACCATGAACATGCACATGCGGCTCGACTCGCCCACGGCGGCCCAGCAGCTGTCCGGCATGGCCAACAGCCAGATGGGCATGGCCCGCGGCTTCGTGACGAAGCTCGACGTCACGACCGAGGCATCCGACGTGGTGATCGCGGTCGCAATGGATGATCCGCAGCTCAACGCGATCCTCCAGTTGATCGCGCCGGCACTCGGCAATCCCTGACAACCAACTCGGCGATGTTCAGGGCATGTCGGCGACGGCGATCGCCACACCCGGTAGCCGCGTCGGGCGCAGCACGCGGCCGGAGCCGCACCTCTCGATCGTGCGGTAGCCCTGCGGCGACGGATCCGTGTAGACCTCGACCACGATCTCGTCGCCCGTGAGGTCGACGATCCAGTACTCGGGAACGCCGGCCTCGGCGTAGAGGCGGGCTTTGATCTCGCGGTCCTTCCTCATCGAGGTCTCGGAGACCTCGATGAGAAGCAGCGCCGACGACGGATGGCTGCGCTCGATCGAACGGCGAGCGACGGAGATGTCGGGTTCCGGCTCGGAGTCGTCGCTCGCAGCGAACGGGCTGTGGCCGCGCACGTCGAAGGTGTCATCGAGCGCGCGGATCAGCCGCTGCTGGAGCCACGCGGTGATGGTGGCGTGCGGCGCGCCCTGCGGACTCATCGCGACCAGTACTCCGTAGAGGAGCTCGACGCGCTCGTCCTCGAACATCCCGAGGTCGACCATGCGGTCGTACTCGAGCCGCGACAGCCGCCGGATGCCTTCCGGTGCGAGCGCGGGGACGTCGAACATGGGTTGCAGCATAGCATCGGCACTCACCGAGGCCCGCGGCGTAGCGAACGGCGTGCCGTCGACAACGCCGCGGAACCACGTGTCGCGATCAGCGCCGCGTCCGTGATCCGGCCGGACATGTCCGACGGGCGGATGGCACCGGACTCGCGCTACAGTTCACGCGTGGGCGAGATCCGATTCGGCGAGCAGCTCGTACGTGTCACGAGCGCGACGCTCGACCTGTATCACCTGTACTCGGCGCGGCCGGGCTGGGATCTCGAGGTCCACCTCGATGGCGCGGTGCCCGAGCTGATGCTCACCGGCACCGGCGCGCGCCCGGCGCTGCCCGGACCGAGCCCGCTCGAGGTCGCGTACCTGGATCGGCCGGGCCTGGTGACGATGGACGGCAAGCCCGGCGCGATCGTCCCCGTGAAGTCGGAGCTCGAGATCGTCGAATTGGGGCAGGGCAAGGTACGGATCACGGGAACGTTG
>JAYVLW010000557.1:0-5486 GCA_043759315.1 Myxococcales bacterium | reverse complement strand
TTCGGCGCGAGGCCCTCGCGGATCGCCTGCTTGAGCTCGTCCAGCTCGCGGCGCATCAGCGCGACATCGCTGTTGCGATCGGCGTGACCGGTGGCCTCGGGGGCATCGTCCTCGGGGTGCGGCGGCGGAGGGGCCGGCGCGAAGTTCTGGCCGGGCTGCGGATAGCTCGGGTACTGCGGCTGCTGCTGCGGGAAGCCGCCGGCGAACGGGCCGCCCATCCACATCCGCGCGAGGGCATCGGAGGCGGCGACCGGGATCTGTGTGAGCGGGTTGTAGCTCGACAGCGACTGCACGCCGCGCTTGGCCTGGAGATACAGATCGAGCGCGCCGGTGACGTAGCGGCTGAAGAACTCTGCCAGGGAATCGTCGGACAGACGGATCATCTGGAGGAGCAGCTGGACCGGGAGGAACCGGGCGGCGTGACCGGTCTCGAGCACGAGCTGGGTCAGCGTGGCCTGCGTCAGATCTTCGTTCGTGTTCGCGTCGACGACGCGGATATCGATGCCGCTCCGGATCTTCGTGGCGAGCTCGTCGAGCGTCACGTACTTGCTGTCGCCGGTGTCGTAGAGCCGGCGGTTGCCGTACTTCTTGACCAGGACTGGGGCTGCCACCACCGGACCCTACCGGCCGCGTTGTTGCACTGCAAGCGCCTCTTTTGCTGCGCCGCAAAAATCCGGTTGACAGGCCCTGGGCCCGGACGTAGCGTGCCGCCATGTTTCGCGGTCCCCGCCCCCTGTTCATGTTGCTCTGCAGCATGATCGTGACGGCGTGCGACAATGGCGGCAACGGCACCCCGTGCGACCGCGACGAGGACTGCCCGAGCCACTTCTGCAAGGCCGATGGGACGTGCGGCGCAGCGGAGACCGATGGCGGCGTGGATGGCGCGGACGCGGATGCACCCGCCGGGGTATGCACGCCGAACCACGACGGCATGATCACGCTCGGCGAGCTGCCGCTGATGGCCGGCAAGATGGCGACGTTCCGCGTCGCGACGAACCCCACGTTCGATACCGCCGGCACCGCGGCCGGCGCGGGGTTGCGGCGCTGGGATCTCGCCATTGCGCTCGCCAACGATGCCGACAAGCCGCTCGCGCTGCTGTCGCCGACGGCGCAGTGGTGGGCCGCGCGGTTCCCGACGGCGACGTACGCCGCCACGCTGTCCGCGAGCTCCGATTTGCTCGGCGTGTTCCACACGGAGGCGGCGCAGGTGACGCTGCTCGGCGTGGTGTCACCGGCCGCGGGGACGTTCCGCACCGAGCTCGCGTACGACCCGCCGGTGAAGATCCTCGCGCTGCCGATCAGCGCGGCAGCGACGTGGACGTCGACGAGCAGCGTCTCGGGGGTCGCGCAGGGCGTGATCGCGGCGTACAGCGAGAAGTACACGTCGCTCGTCGATCAGGTCGGCACGATGAAGACGCCGTACGGCGAGTTTCCCGTCGTGCGCATCGCCACCGATCTGACCCGCACGTCGGGGTTCACCACGCTCCTCACCAAGCGCCAGTTCGCGTGGACCGCGGAGTGCTACGGCTCGGTTGCCACCGTCGCATCGCAGGACTTCGAGACGTCCGCCGAGTTCACCGATCCGGCGGAGGTGAAGAGGCTCGCGCCATGATGCGCGCGATCCTCCTCTCCGTACTGCTCCTCGCCGGCTGCCCGCGGTTTCACAGCGGCGCCCTGCCCGGCGCCCCCGCCGATGCCACGTTCGTCGATGTCGATGGCGTCCACGTCCGCTATCGAGAGGCCGGCAGCGGCCCCGCCGTCGTGCTCGTCCACGGCTACTCCGCCTCGAGCGACTCGTGGCTCGGCGTGATCCCCGCGGTCGCGGCCACGCATCGCGTGATCGCGGTCGACCTCAAGGGCTTCGGGTGGACCAGCCGTCCCGACGGTGACTACAGCCCGGCCGCCCAGGCGAAGCTGGTGTGGGCCGTGCTCGACAAGCTCGGCGTCACCGACGTCGCGATCGTCGGCCACTCGTGGGGCTCGTCGGTCGCGCTCGAGATGGCGGTCGCCCAGCAGGCGCGGGTCCGGCGCGTCGCGCTGTACGACGCGTACGTCTACGACGACCAGGTGCCGAGCTTCTTCCGCTGGGCCGAGAAGTCGGGCATCGGCGAGGCGCTGTTCGGCCTGTACTACGACGAGCGGATGGAGGACCGCATCCCGCTCGCGTTCTACGACGATCGCTGGGTGACGCAGGCGCGCGTCGACCGTGTCGAGAGCGAGCTGTCGCGGCCCGGCACAACGGCCGCGGCGCTCGCGACGGCGCGCAAGCACCACTTCGGCCCGCTGCACGCCGCGCTGGAGTCGTTCGCGAAGCCCGTGCTGCTCCTGTGGGGCGAGAACGACGAGGTCACGCCGCTGCGGTTCGGGCAGCGGCTCGCGGCCGAGCTCGCGGATGCCACGCTGATCACCTACCCGCGCTGCGGCCATCTCCCGATGGTCGAGGCGCACAACCCGTCGACACGTGATCTCGTCGCCTTCCTGGCGAAGGATCCGACGGCCGCGCCGAGTCCGAGCGAGCCGTCCCACGACCAGAGTGGAAGCGGCGGTGACGGCGGTAGCGGTGGCGGTGGCGGAAGCGCTGGCCAGGCTGGTGGCGGAGCGGGTGGCGGCGGCGGTGGTGGCGGCGCTGGCGCAAGCTCCCGCATCGTCACCATCGACGAAGGTGCCGACGGCGGAAGCTCCCCGGTAGCCAGCACGGCGTGGCGCGAGCCGCCACCGGCGCCGACGCTCGACACGCTGCCGATCGGCGCGGACCTCGCGGCGCTCGGTGCCGAGCTCACGCCGCGTCGCTACGCCGCGCCCCGCGAGCACACGCGGGTCGAGCTGCACGGTGCGCTGCGGTTCCGCGAGGCCGGCCTGTTCAACCTCGATCTCGATCGCGGCCTCGATTCGCGCGGCCAGCCGGTGTTCCCCGTGCCGCTCGGCGGCGGGCAGAAGCTCGACACCGGCGACATCCGCGCGCGCACCGACGTCGCGGCCTACGCGCCCGGCGTGGGCGTGGCGGTGAAGGCGCGGATCGACTGGCTCGATAACGTGGCGCTCGGCGGCGATCCCGAGCTGTCGAACGGCTCACCCGCGACGAGCTACGGCCAGCGCCCGACCGCCGTCGTGGTCAAGCGCGCGTGGGGCGAGGTGCTGACACCGTTCGGCATCCTCGCCGCGGGGCGCATGGGCTCGCAGTTCGGCCTCGGCATCAGCGCGAACAGCGGCGACTGCGATGACTGTGATCGCGGCGATGCCGCCGATCGGGTGGCGTTCGTCTCGCCGCTGCTCGGCCACCTGGTCGCCGTCGCCTGGGACGTGGCCGCGCGCGGACCGTTCACGCGAAGCCGCGACGGCGGGCACGCCGTGGCACTCGAGCCCACCGATGGCGCGTCGGGCCTGACGGTCGCGATCCTCCGCACGCGCTCTCCCGCCGCACTCGCGCGCCGCGCGGCCGCGGGCCGCACCACCCTCGAGTACGGCGCGTACCTCGCGCACCGATCACAGGATCGCGACGTTCCGGCGAGCTACCTCCCCACCGCCACGCCGCCGAGCACGTTCACCTCGGACGATCTCGTGGCCCGCGGGTTCGCCGCGACCACCACCGGCGGCTGGCTGCGGCTCACCAACGGCAGCGTGCGGCTCGAGGCAGAGCTCGCCTACGCGCACGCGCGGATCGCCCAGCCGTCGCTGATCCCCGGCACCGAGATCACGGTCCCGGTGACCTCGGATCAGCTCGGCCTCGCCGTGCAGAGCGAGGTCGCCGTCGGCAGCTCGCGGATCGGATTGGACGGCGGCTACGCGAGCGGCGACGACGCGCCCGGGTTCGGCGCGTTCCCCAAGCTCGGCGAGGCGCCGCCGCGGCCCGGCGCGTTCGATGGCGCGCAGGCGGATCTTCCCCGCGATCGCACCGTCGATAACTTCCGGTTCAACCCGGACTTCCGGATCGATCAGATCCTGTTCCGCGAGATCATCGGCACGATCACCGACGCGATCTACCTGCGCCCGCACGCCTCGGCGACCCTCGCGTCCGCGGGCCACGGCAAGTTCGAGCTGTTCGCCGCGCTGATCGCCTCGTGGGCCGTCAAGGCCACGTCCACCCCGAGCGGCGAGCGGGCGCTCGGCGTCGAGCTCGATCCGGAGCTGCGCTACACCCACAAGGACGGCTTCGCGATCTCGCTCGCGTACGGCGTGCTGCTCCCCGGCGTCGCGTTCGACAACACCACCCTCGATGCCAAGGCCGCCCAGGTGGTCCGCGGCAGGATCTGGTTCGTGTTCTGATGCGCGCGCTCGTCCTCACCCTCGTGGCCGCCTGCGGCGTCAACCAGACGCCACAGCCCGAGCCCGGCGTCGAGCTGCCGTCGTGCGTACCGGATCGCGACGGCCGGATCACCGCCGCCGAGCTGCCGATCGCGTACGGCGCGACGAGCACGTACTACGCGTCGCCCGCGGGCGCCACGCGCACGATCAACACCAGCGCCGCGACCAAGGTGTGGGACCTCTCCGAGGAGCGCGCTGACGACGTCGTCATTTCGCTCGGGCCCGTGGAGCTCAAGGCGCAGTGGTACGCGGCCTCGTTCCCTGCCGGGCAGTTCGTCGTCGACGGCGGCGGCGGCCTCGACGGCATCTACCACCAGGACGAGCAGGCGCTGTGGCTCGATGGCACCGCGTCGCAGCAGATGGCGCCGGCCGCCGGCAAGACGTTGCTGCGCTACGCGCAGCCGATCGCCGTGCTGCGGTTCCCGGTCGTCGATGGTGACAAGTACACGACGACGGCGCAGATCCCCGATGGCGTCGTCGCCGGCCTGCCGTTCATCGGCACCGACGAGGTCGCCGTCGACGTCACCGGCGATGGCCGGGTCGACGTGCCGTACGTGCGGTTCTCGCCGGCGCTTCGCGTGCGCACGGCCGTCACGCGCAAGCCCTCGACCGGCACGCCGGTGGTCACCCGCCGGAGCGCGCTGTTCCTGTTCGAGTGTTTCGGCGAGGTCGCCCGCGCGGAGAGCCGCGTCGACGAGACCGCCCTCGACTTCACGACCGCGACCTACCTCAGGCGCTTTGCACTAGGAGAGACACCATGATCTGGGACATGTGGAAGAACGGCTTCACGGCGTGGGAGAACGCGACGGCGCAGTACATGGAGAAGGTCATGTCCAACCCGAGCGTGCTCGGACCGGCGGGCGCGATGCTGACCGCCGCGATGAAGACGAAGGCCCAGGCCGACAAGGCGATGAGCGCCTGGTGGTCGATGCTCGGCCTGCCGACGCGGCGCGATCAGGAGCGCTCGCTGCACAAGCTCAACATGCTCGAGAGCCGCCTCTGCGACCTCGAAGAGAAGCTCCGGAGCTAGCCATGAACGTCGACCACCTCCTCGAGATCCAGGCGGCGCCGCGCGCCGTGTTCGAGCGCCTCGCGACGCACCGTCACCGCGTGCGGTTCCAGGTGCGCACGGGCTCCGCGTGGGTGCCCGTGACCTGGGGCCAGTTCGCGCTGCAGATCCGCGG
>JAYVLW010000556.1:0-4473 GCA_043759315.1 Myxococcales bacterium | reverse complement strand
GTGCTGTTCCCGTTTGCCGCGATGAACCATCCGGCCGACGCCACGTTTGGCTACGGCACGGATCCCGATACGAACTCGCCGAACATCGGCGATGCCTCGACGGCGCACACCATCCAGTCGCGCCTCCTGCTCACGTTCTAAGCGATCACAGCTCGGCGAGCGCCGTGATCAAGCGATCCACGGACACGAGCTCCATCCCGAAGGCGTGCTCGATGCGCAACCGGTTCTGCGCAGGGATCAGCGCGCGCGTGAAGCCGAGGCGCGCGGCCTCGGCGAGACGCTGATCGCACAGCGGCACCGCACGGACCTCTCCGGCGAGCCCGACCTCGCCGAACATCACGGTCTTCGCATCGATCGCGCGGCCTCGAGCCGAGGACGCGACCGCGCACGCCACACCGAGATCGATCGCGGGCTCGGCGAGCCGCAGCCCACCGGCGACGTTGACGAAGATGTCCCGATCGAGCACGTCGCAGTTCGCGCGCTGGGCGAGCACGGCGAGGAGCAACGACACGCGATTGCCGTCGACACCCGCGGCGGTGCGCCGGCCGACGCCCGCGCTGGCAGGCGCGACGAGCGCCTGGATCTCGACGAGCAACGGTCTGGCGCCGTCCGCGGACGCGACCACCACCGAGCCCGGCGCTCCGATCGGCCGCTCCGCGAGCAGGTGCGCCGATGGGTTCGCGACCTCCGCCATGCCCGCGCCGCGCATCTCGAACACGCCGATCTCCTGCGTGGATCCAAACCGATTCTTGTGCGCGCGCAGCACCCGGTACGGACCGCCGTCGCCCTCGAGCTGGAGCACGACGTCGACGAGGTGTTCGAGCGTCTTCGGCCCCGCGAGCCCTCCGTCCTTCGTGACATGACCGACGAGGATCGTCGGCACACCGGACGTCTTCGCGTACTGCATGAGCCGGCTCGCGCACTCGCGGACCTGGGCAAGCGAGCCCGGGATCGAATCGAGCAGCGGCGTGTACATCGTCTGGATCGAATCGACCGCGAGGATCGCGGGCGGCTGCGCATGCGCGTGCGCCAGGATCTTCTCGACGTCGGTCTCCGCGACGACCGCGAGCTTCGGATCGGTTGCGCCGACGCGGCGCGCGCGCATCGCGGTCTGCGCCACGCTCTCCTCGCCGGTCGCGTAGAGCACGCGGCCGCCAGCGGCGAGCCCGGCCAGCGCCTGGATCAGCAGCGTCGACTTCCCGACCCCCGGATCGCCGCCGAGCAGGACGAGGCTCCCGGCGACGAGGCCGCCGCCGAGCACGCGATCGAGCTCGCCGATCCGCGTGGACCTGCGATCCGACGCGGAGATCTCCCGGATCTCGACGATCGAGACCGGCGCGTAGCCATCGGAGATGCCCGTCGCGCTGTTGCGCGGCTGCCCCGCGCCATCGACCTCCTCGACCAGGGAGTTCCACTCCTGACACGCCGGGCAACGACCGGCCCACTTGAGCTCGACATGACCGCACGCGCCACACCGATGCACGGTGCGTGGTGGTTTCACGGCCTTGATCTTACCCATGCCCACCGGTCGTACCAGACGGGTGTGACTCCCGGAGGCTCCCTCGAGGGCGCCTGCGTCGACCTGCGTACGCAGTTGCGTACGCACCGCGCGAGTGCTCGGCGCTGCGCCACACGCGTGGCGAGCCTGATACCCTGGAGATGGTGGGTGACACGGTTCCTGATCGGGACGCGCCGCGACAAGCAGGTACCGGCGACTACCTCCTGGTCGCGGGCAAGGGCTACTTCGCGACCCATGCGCTCGACAGGTCAGAGCTCCGCATCGGTCGGGATCGTACGTGCGACGTGGTGATCGACGATCCCCTCCTGTCGCGCCAGCACGCCGTGCTCCGCATCGGCCCACCGCTGACCATCCAGGACCTCGGCTCGACGAACGGAATCCGGGTCGCCGGCCGCGACATGGTGCGGGGCGGTGCTCCGATCGAGCTCGCGGTCTCCGATGGCTTCCACATCGGTCCGTTCGCGTTCCTGATCGCCGCGGGCGACCGGGGAGGTGGGAGCTCGTCGCGCCGGTCCGGCACCGAGCGGCTGCGCGTCGAGGATCCTACCCTGACCGGCGTACCGGGGTTCGTCCGCGATGTCGCGCGCACCCCGACCAGCGTGCTCCTCCTCGGGGAGACGGGTACCGGCAAGGACGTGCTCGCCGAGACCCTGCACGTGCTCTCGGGTCGAACGGGCGAGCTCGCGCGGGTCAACTGTGCCGCGCTCGCCGAGCCCTTGATCGAGAGCGAGCTGTTCGGCCACGAGAAGGGCGCGTTCACCGGCGCGAGCGCGACGAAGGTCGGCCTGCTCGAGTCCGCGCAGGGCGGCACTGTCTTCCTCGACGAGATCGGCGAGCTGCCCCTGTCCACGCAGGCGAAGCTGTTGCGCGCCATCGAATCGCGGGAGGTGCTCCGCATCGGATCGATCCGACCGTTCAAGATCGACGTGCGGTTCATCGCTGCGACGAACCGCGATCTCCCCACCGAGGTCGCGGCGAAGCGGTTCCGCCACGACCTGTACTTCCGTCTCGACGGCATCACGCTGACGCTCCCGCCGCTGCGCGAGCGCAGCCATCGGATCCCGGGACTCGCCGCGCACTTCCTGGAGCGTGCGTCGGTGGAGGCCGGGCGGCCCGCGCGGCCGCTCGCGCTCGAGGCGTTGACCGCGCTCGAGGCGCACCACTGGCCGGGCAACGTGCGCGAGCTCAAGGCAGTGATCGAGCGCGCCTTGATCCTCTCGCGCGGCGGTGCCATCGGTGCGCGCCACCTTGCCTTCTCGCCCGCCGTCGGGGACGCGCGCGAGGACGATGCGGGCGACGACGACGATGCCTTCCTTGCCACGCTCGGCGCCGCGGAGCGTGCCGAGCGCGACCGGTA
This sequence comes from Myxococcales bacterium, assembly GCA_043759315.1. Taxonomy (GTDB): domain Bacteria; phylum Myxococcota_A; class Polyangia; order Haliangiales; family Haliangiaceae; genus JABFXX01. Next base: position 1,597 of record JAYVLW010000556.1, on the reverse strand, counting down.
TCTGGAGGCGCTCGAGCGCGCCGGGGGCAACCAGACCCGGGCGGCGAAGCTCCTCGGCGTGTCCCGGAGCACGATGATCAACCGCGTGCGCCTCTACCGGATCGTGCGCCCGCGATCGTGAACAACGACCGCCCACTCCGCGCGACGATCAACACGCTTCGGATGTGCAGAGCGCACCGATCGCCGCGCTCACGGGCTTCGCGTCGGCGGAGCACCGCCTGCGGTCTCACCAGGCCGGGATCGATGTCCACCTCGTCAAACCCGCCGGCCTTCAGGCCGTGCTCGACGCCTTCACCCGGCCCGGCTGAGCCTCAACGCAGCGTCGTCTTCAGGTACTCGACGAGCACACCGACGGCGCGGCGAGCGAGCTCCGACGCGACCCCGTCCTGGTACAGCGCGAACACGCCGGCATGCGCAGGCGTCAGCTCGGCGAGCGCGGTCAGGCGCCCGGCCCGGATCGCGTCGCGGCAGATCGAGCGCGGGACGAACGCGATGTACGGACCGCGGGCCGCGGCCTCGACCAGGAACAGCGCGTCGTCACTCTCGGCGACGATCCTCGGGCGCAGGCCCTTGTCGTCGAGGAAGTTGTCGACGTCCCAGCGGAGCGCGGAGCTCCCGCGGAAGTGGACGAGCCGCGCGTCCTGCCAGTCGGGGGCGAGCACGAGCCCAGGCTGTCCGATCGCGATCAGGGTCATCGTGTCGAGCTGGGCGATCTCGAGCCCGCGCCGCGCCGCCTCCGGCGGCTCGGTCTCGCACAGGACGAGGTCGAGCTCGGAGCCGCGGAGGTCGCGCAGCAGCTCGGTCGTCTCGCCCGCGCGGATCGAGGGGACACACTGCTCGAGCGCGAGGAGTGGCATCAGGAAATCGGTGGAGGTCGTGCGCGCGACGGAGCCCGAGAGCCCGATGCGCAGGGTCGTCGGCATCTCGCGGGTCCCCTGGCCGAGCGCCTCGGCGAGGTGCTCGCCCGCACGGAACATCACGCTGGTGTGCTCGAACGCGACGCGACCCGCTTCGGTCAGCCGCAGACCGGTCGGGTGCCGTTCGAACAGCGGCACCCCGAGCGCGCGCTCGAGGGCGCGGACCTGCTCGCTCACCGTGGGCTGCGTGACGCCCAGCCGCCCGGCCGCGCTGGCCACCGACCCCTCCTGCGCGGCGACGTGGAAGTAGTAGAGGTGGTTGTAGTTCAGCATGACGGTGCCGAGACCTTCGTAGCAAGTCGCTCTCCAACATCCGCGGCGCGGATCCATCGGAGATCCGCTGAATCGCGCGACCGTGCGCCCGTGCGCGCCCGCATCTGCGAGCGCTGGTGTCACAGCGATCGAGAGCTACCAGCGCGTCAGCTCAGCCGCTTGCGCACGGACTCTTGCTTGTCTCGCAGCTTCTGCGCGAGCTCCTGGCGGCCCAGCGCCGCCGCACGCGCGGCGCCGACCCCGAGCCAGCGCACGGCGTGGCTCACCGAGCCCGCCGCGAGGAACGCGCGGCTCGCGGACAGCGCGACCGCGACGTCGCCTTGATCCTCGTCGTGGCGCTGCTCGAACAGCGCCTCGGCGTCCTCGACGCGCCCGGCGCTGACGTAGAAGTCCGCGAGCCCGTCCTT
>JAYVLW010000555.1:0-6378 GCA_043759315.1 Myxococcales bacterium | reverse complement strand
ACCGCGGCGGAGCGGTCGGCGCCTGCCATGCGCCCGGCGGCCGTCCAGCGCGCGGCACCCAGAGCGAACTGCAAGCTGGCGCGGGCCGCCGGCGTCGGCTGTGTCGTCTTCGCGATCGCGGTCCCACGCTCCGCCGATACCAGCGCGTCGGCTCCGCGATCGAGCTCGACCAGGCACCGCGCCTGTGACGTCAGTGGCGGGATCAGGTCCAGCGAGGTTGGCCCGACAGCCTTCTCGACGATCGCGATCGACTTCGCCAGCTCCACGAGCGCAACGTCGCAGTGCCCCTGATCCGCATGCACCTCGGCAACGAGGCTCCACGACAGGCCGGTCATCTGATGTGCCTCCCCCAGGGCGTGTTGCCGCGCCGCCAGTGCACGACGTGCGTAGCCGAGGGCCGCATCGAGCTGGTGATCGCGGGCCTCGAGGACGGCGAGGTTCTCGAGCGCATAGGCGGTGCTGGCGTGCGCCTCGCCGTACGCCTCCAGCTTGATCGCCAGCGCCGTCTGATGAGCCTGTCGAGCGTCGGCGTATCTGCCGAGCTCTGAATAGGCGCTCGCGAGGTTCCCGAGATCACGCGCGTAGTTCGGATGCTTGGGTCCGGCGGTCTGCTTCGACATCGCGGCGGCGCGCTCGAGGATTCCCAGAGCCTCGGCCGTTCGCCCTTGCATCAACCGAACGACGCCAAGATTTCCGAGCGACGTTGCCGTGCTGGAGTGCTCGCCGAGCGCCCGCTCCTTGATGGCCAGTGCTCGCTCGTGATAGCTCGCAGCGCCATCCCAGTCGCCTTGTTCTTGCGCGGTCCACCCGAGGTTGTTGAGGACGGTGGCGATCTTGGGGTGGCCATCGCCATAGATCGTCCGCAGCGTCTCGACCGAGCGCTCCAGCGCGGCCCGGGCTTCGGTGAACTTGCGGAGCTCCGTGAGCGTATTGCCATAGCGATTCAGCGCGAGGGACAGCTCGAACGATGGACCCAGCGCGCCTTCGAACAGCGCGACCGCGTCCGCATTGTGTTTGCGCTCGGCCTCGTAGTTGCTGTTGCCGTCGTCGATCAGGCCCTCCGAGATCGCGAGACCGGCACGCAACACCGGGCGCTCGCCTGCACGCGCGACCGCGGCGCGCACCATCGGAAGCAGGGCTCCCGCGGTCTCGAGCTTCTTCTGGCGATCGGCCACCACTTCGAAGAGGTCGATCAGGATCTGAGCGACCCGCTCGTCGGCATGCGCGCGCGCGGCAACGATCGCCGCTTCCTGAAACAGCGCGACCGACGCCGGCAGGTCGTCCTGCTCGCGCTTGATCCGCGCACCGAGGTGCAGGGCATCGGCGAGCGCTGGATCGTAGGCAACTCGGCGAGCATCGCGGATCACGGGATCGATGGCGGCGGCCGCATCGGCGTAGCGCCCCAGCTGATGGAGGGCGCGAGCGCTCGCATGGTGCTCCGCGATCGCGCTCACCTGGGGCCGCAGGATCGGCGCGGGCGGCGGCACGAGCGCGAGCAAACCCTCGGTATCGGCGCACGAATCGAGCGAGCTCAACCCGTACGCTGCGCGCGCAGCAGCATCGAGCGTCGGCACATCTGGACTGCGTTCCAGCGTGGCGACCAGAGCGGCGAGCTCCTTGCGGCGCGCGTCGAGGCACGCGGTCCGTCGATCGAGCAGCTGTGCGGACTGCTCGTGGCGAACCTCGGTCGCCGCGCAGGTATCGTGCGCCATCGAGCGCCAGGCATTGCTGTAGTCGTCGAGGCGTTCGACGACTCGCGATGCCACGGTCGCGGCGTACGGCTTCGGTACGCTCTCGAGTGCGCGGCGCAGGCCGCTCGCGCGATCCGCGTTCCACGTCGTGCGCATGGCATCGTCGGCGTGCGCGCACGGTTCATCGGATCCGGACCTCAAGGTGATGGTCAGTGCAGCGGCCGCACCCAGGACGGCAATTCCTCCGGCGGCCATCCACCATCGCGGCGCTCGCGTCCGGCGGGTCAGCTCGTTGATCAGCGATCGCATCGTGGGCCACCGTCGATCCGGATCGCGTTCGAGCCCGCGCCCGAGCACGCTCGCGAGCCACGACGGTGCGTCTGATCGTGGCGGCGGGTGACGAGCACCAGCCAGCACTGCGGCGCGGAGCTCTGGCACGGCATGGCTGCCGAACGGAAGCTCGCGATAGATCGCCTCCCACAGCGCGACGCAGAACGCGAATTGATCCGTTCGCGCGTCGACCTCCTTCCCCTCCCATTGCTCGGGGGCCATGTATGCGGGCGTGCCGACCCACGTCCCGAGCGCCGTCAACCGCTCGCCCGATGGCCGATCGGAGTCGCCCACGGCAGCAGGGGCCGCGATGCTCGCCACCAGTCCGAAATCACCCACGCGGGGCTGCCCGTCCGATCCGATCAGCACGTTCTCCGGCTTGAAGTCTCGATGGGTCAAGCCCGCCTCGTGGGCCGCTTCGATCCCGCTCGCGGCGGCGAGATAGATCGTCACGAGCTCGCGCCAGCTGCGTTGCCGAGCCGTTTGCCACACCCGGAGGGTCGTCCCCTCCACGAACTGCATCGCGATGAACCCGCGGCCGTTGACCTCGCCGACCTCGAACACGGTGACGACGTTGGGGTGCGAGACCTTGGCCATCGCGCGCGCCTCGCGGAGGAGGCGCTCGCGCGCAGCGGATTCCGTCGACGTATCCGCGGCCGCCTCGGGGTGGAGGAGCTTGAGTGCGACCTTGCGGTCGAGCTGCGGATCGTAGGCCGCGAGCACCAGCCCCATGCCACCGCGACCGATGACGTTCAGCGCGACGAAGCGTCCGATGGCTCCGGCGGGCTCCGGCCCCTCCGCCCCGAGCGGCAACGTCGCCGCGAGTGGAGCAGACACGGTTGCCGCGAGGTCGGCGCGATCCACGGCCCATCTTGACACGATTCGCCAGGACGACGTCGACCACGAACTGGAAGCGACGCTCGGGGACGGTACCGCCCGCGAGCTCAGTGCGCGTCGCGCGGGTCGGTCGGCGGCATCGTCTCGACGATGCGCCAGTCGACCACGCTCGACGGCTCGCGCAGGAACTCCTCCGGATGCGGATGGGCGAGCGCGTGGCGCAGCACCTCGTCCATGTGCTTGACGGGGATCACGGCGAGCTCCGCGAGCACGGCCTCCGGGACATCCTTGATGTCCTTGACGTTCTCCTCGGGGATCAGCACGGTCTCGATGCCCGCGCGATGGGCCGCGAGGATCTTCTCCTTGAGGCCGCCGATCGGCAGCACGCGGCCGCGCAGGGTGACCTCGCCGGTCATCGCCACGGTCTGGCGCACCGGGATCCGGAGCAGCGCGCTCGCGAGCGCCGTGCACATCACGATGCCGGCCGACGGTCCGTCCTTCGGGATCGCGCCCTCGGGGAAGTGCACGTGGACGTCGATCTTGTTCTGGAAGTCGTTCGACAGCCCGAACGTTCCGGCGCGCGAGCGGAGATAGCTCATCGCGGCCTGCGCGCTCTCCTGCATGACCTCGCCGAGCTTGCCGGTCAGGGTCAGCTTGCCCTTGCCGGGGACGATCGTGACCTCGGTGGTCAGGAGATCGCCGCCGAACATGGTCACGGCGAGCCCGTTGCCGAGCCCGATCTCGTCCTGCTTCTCGCGGCGCAGCTCGCGGTACTTCTCGATGCCGAGCCAGCCCCCGAGGCGGTCGATGGTGACGTCGAACGCGACGACCTCGCGGCTCGACGCCAGGTGCTCCTTCGCGATCTTGCGGCACACCGTGGCGATCTCGCGCTCGAGATTTCGCACGCCGGCTTCCTTCGTGTAGCGGTGGATGATCTGGGTCAGCGCCTCGTCGGTCCAGGTGATCGCGAGGTCCTTGAGCCCGTTCGCCTCCGCCTGCTTGGGGATCAGGTACTGCTTCGCGATCGCGAGCTTCTCCCACTCGGTGTAGCCGGGGAGCTCGATGATCTCGAGACGATCCTGCAGCGGCAGCGGGATCGCGTGCTGCTGGTTCGCCGTGGTGACGAACATGGTGTCGGAGAGGTCGTAGTCGAGATCGAGGTAGTGATCGTTGAACGTGTTGTTCTGTTCGGGGTCGAGCACCTCGAGGAGGGCGCTCGCCGGGTCGCCCCGAAAGTCCATCGACATCTTGTCGATCTCGTCGAGCAGGAACACCGGATTCTGCGAGCCGACCTTCTTGAGCGACTGGATGATCTTGCCGGGCAGGGCACCGATGTACGTGCGGCGGTGGCCGCGGATCTCTGCCTCGTCGCGCACGCCGCCAAGCGATTGCCGCACGAACTTGCGACCGGTGGCATGCGCGATCGAGCGCGCGAGCGAGGTCTTGCCGACACCCGGCGGTCCGACGAGGCACAGGATCGGTCCGCGCTGTCGCGGCACGAGCGCCTGCACCGCGAGGTACTCGAGGATCCGCTCCTTCACTTTCTTCAGGCCGTAGTGCTCGGTCTCGAGGATCCGCTCCGCCTCGTTGATGTCGTGGCGATCCTCGGTCTTGTCCTCCCACGGGAGCGCGACGATCCAGTCGAGGTAGTTGCGTACAACCGTGGCCTCGGCGGACATCGGAGACATCTGCTTGAGCTTCTTCAGCTCCTTCACGCAGCGCTCCTTCGCCTCCTTGCTCATCTTCTTCGCCTTGATCTTCTGCTCGAGCTCGTTGAGCTCGTTCTTGAACTCGTCGCGCTCCCCGCCGAGCTCCTTCTGGATCGCCTGCATCTGCTCGTTGAGGTAGAACTCCTTCTGCTGCTTCTCCATCTGCTTCTTGACGCGCGAGCGGAGCTTCTTTTCGACCTGCCGGATCTCGATCTCTCCCTGCATCAGCTCGCCGAGCCTTTCGAGCCGGCGCGACGGTGACGCGGTCTCGAGGAGCTCTTGCTTGTCCTTCATCTTCAGCGCGACATGCGCGACGATGGTATCGGCGAGCCGTCCCGCCTCCTCGATCGTTCGGACGCTGACGAGCATCTCGGGCGGGATGCGCGTGTTGAGCTTGACGTAGTCCTCGAAGACGTCCTGCACCGACCGCATCAGTGCGGCGACCTCCCCGGCGTCCTCGGGGGGCTCCTCGACGTCCTCGACATCGGCGATCAGAAACGGCTCGGTCTGCGCGAAGTTCTTGATCCGTGCGCGGGCGCGCCCTTCGACGAGGACCTTCACGGGTCCCTTCGGAAACCGCAGGAGCTGGATGATGTGACCGACGGTACCGATCTCGAAGATGTCGTCGTCGTTCGGGTCATCCGTCTTCGCGCGGCGCTGCGCCGCGAGGAGCAGCTGCTTGTCCCCCGCCATCGCTTCTTCGAGCGCCGAGAGCGACTTGTCTCGACCGACGAACAGCGGCACCACCATGTGCGGAAACACGATGATGTCGCGCAGCGGAAGTAGCGGAAGACGGTAGCCAGCCCCGGGCTTGGTCATGCACTGATACTTTAGTTGGCACGCGGACTTGGGCAAGAAATCTGGGCGCATCGTGGCATTCACGCCACACATGGCAGGGCAAACTTGCCCCACTCCCGCGATTTCGATCTCCTTCGAGGCATCCAACGATCACTCCTCGATCCACCTCCGAGCGTAAGCGCGGTTGCGTTCGCAGGGCGTGGCATCCCTGCTGCTCCTCGTGGGCGCGCACGTCTATGTCCCCGTCGGTGATCGAAGCGTTCCTGGTGGTCGTTCAGCCACGTCAGCGGCTCAGCCACTGGTGCACAGCGCTGTCGCCCCTCGACGCTCCGAGCGCACCGCCGTTCGCGACCGTCATGGCCTACTACGATCCGACCTCCGACGAGGCGCTGGTCGGGCTGCGCTACGACACGATCGCGCTCGGCGACAACGGGCTGGCGTTTCTGATCGAGATCGCGCTGCTCGCCGAGATCGGGATGATCCAGCCGCACGAGCTCACCGATGGTGACCGTCGACGGTTCGTCGGCGAACGCCTCGCACGCTGTACGATCCAGGTCGGGGAGCAGCGGCAGGTTGCGAGCGCGTTGACCGAGCTCGTTCGTCGCGTGCGCGATCTGAAAGCGAACGTGCGGCCGAACGTGGGCGCACCGACGCCGCCGTCGCGGACCACACCGCCGCCGATCCCGGCCATGGCCACGCACCAGTACGCGCGAGGAGACACGGCCGATCCACATCTCCTGGTCAAGGCGAAGGGCACCCGCGATGCGCTGCCGCCCCACCTCGCCCGCTCGACGCGTGACGACGTGATGGGGAAACGCGCTCCGTCGGAGCCGCCCGCCGCCGTCCATCGCGTGAGTCGGAGCGACAAGCTCCCGCCCGTGACCGAGGAGCACGCGCGCGCGGTCTCGCCGAACGTGATCTCGCGCTCCAGCGGCGTGCATCGCGCGGCGACCGTGGAGATGTCGGCGGACGACGCGTTCCGTCAGGCAGGGGAGAGGCGTGCGCGCTCGCCG
>JAYVLW010000554.1:0-5794 GCA_043759315.1 Myxococcales bacterium | reverse complement strand
GCGAATCGACACGCTGGCATCATCGCCCGCCGATTGACGCGAGAGGGTAAACTCCGGACGCAATGCAGTGCTCGGTGTTCATTGCGACCAGCCTCGATGGCTTCATCGCGCGCTCCGATGGTGGGCTCGACTGGCTCTCGCTCGTGGAGATGGCCGGCGAGGACTACGGCTATGGCCGGTTCGCGGCGAGCGTCGACGCGCTGATCATGGGGCGCAACACCTACGACACGGCGCTCGGCTTCGACGCGTGGCCGTACACCGGCAAGCGCGTGATCGTGCTGACCCACCGCGACATCGAGCCGAGGCATGGCGAGGAGCCACGTGCCTGCGGAGATCTGAACCAGCTCGTCGACGAGCTCGCGAACGCTGGCGTGCACCGCGTTTACATCGACGGTGGCGACGTGATCCGGCAGTTCCTCGCCGCCGGTCTCGTCGATGACCTGACCCTCTCGATCATCCCCATCGTCCTCGGAGGCGGGCGGCCGCTGTTCGGCGAGCTCGGCGCCGAGCTCGTGCTGCACCTCGAGAGCACGCAGTCATGGCCGTCGGGGCTCGCGCAGCTCCGCTACCGGGCGAAGCGCTCGACCCTCTGACAGCACGCCTCGCCAGCGCGGCCCGCTGGACAAGGTATTATATGCAGTGATATGTATATACACGATGGTGCCTTCGGTGGTCTTCGAGACGCTGGCCGACCCGACGCGACGGCGGATCGTCGAGGAGCTGCTCCGTCGGGGAGAGCGTCAGGTCAACGACATCGTCGATGCGACGGACATCCATCAATCGGGCGTGTCGCGGCACCTTCGCATCCTCAGCGCAGCGGGGTTCGTGCAGATGCGGCCGGACGGACAGCGCCGTCTGTACTCGCTGCGGCCCGAGCCATTCCAGGCGCTCGAGGCGTGGATCATTGGCTATCGCGCGCTGTGGGAAGCGCGCCTCGATCGGCTCGGCGACGTGCTCGAGCGCCGCCAGAACAAGAAAGGCACCCCATGACGAGGCGACGGATCACGCTGGAACGCACGTACAAGACCACGCTCGCGGAGCTGTGGGACCTGTGGACCACGAAGGACGGCATCGAGTCGTGGTGGGGCCCCGAGGGCTTCCGGGTCGAGGTCGACAAGCTCGATGTCCGCGTCGGTGGCGAGCTCGTGTACTGGATGATCGCGGCGACGCCGGAGATGGAGAAGTTCATGGCGAGCGCGGGCATGCCGAATCGGACCGCGGCGAGGATCCGCTACACGGAGGTCGCCCGCGGCGAACGCCTCGCGTATCTCCACGCGTGCGACTTCATCCCGAACGTGCCGACCTACGACGTCGCGAGCGTGGTCGACTTCCGCGCGGTGGGCGCAGAGGTCCAGCTGCGCCTGTCGTTCGACCCGATGCATGACGACCTGTGGACGCAACGCCAGCAGCAAGGCTGGGAGAGCGAGCTCGGAAAGCTCGGAAAGGTACTCGCGCGATGAAGCTCCAGAAGATCTCCCCGTGTCTGTGGTTCGACGACAAGGCCGAGGACGCGGCCACCTACTACTGCACGCTGTTCGAGGGATCGAAGATCAACCACGTCTCGCGCTGGGGCGAGAACGGTCCGCGCAAGGCGGGGCTCGCGTTGATGGTCGACTTCGAGCTCGCCGGCGTGGCGATCAAGGCGTTGAACGGCGGCCCGGAGTACAAGCTGTCGCCCGCGTTCTCGCTCTCGGTCTCCTGTGATGACCAGGACGAGATCGATCGCCTGTGGGCGAAGCTCGTCGACGGAGGGAAGGAATCTCGCTGCGGCTGGCTCGCCGACAGGTTCGGAGTGTCGTGGCAGATCGTGCCCGCGGTGCTCGGCACGATGATGAGCGACCCGAACCCCGCGAAGGTTCAGGCCGTGATGCAGGCGTTCATGCAGATGGTGAAGTTCGACATTCCCACGCTGCAGCACGCGTACGACAAGGCCTAAGCAAGTGCCAGCGGCTGGAGGTCGGCCCAGTTGCGGCCCGCCTCCACGCCGACGACCAACGGCACCTCGAGCGCGAATGCGTTCGCCATCGCCGTGCGTGCGACGCGGGCGGTGGTCTCGAGCTCGGCGTCGGGAACATCGAACAGCACCTCGTCGAGGATCTCGTGGACCGGCACCGCGCCGAGGCCCTCGCGACGCAGCGCACGATCGGCCTCGAGGAGCGCGCGCCGCGCAACGTCGGAGACCGAGCCCTCGTGCGTGGCGCGACGGGCGAGGCGCTCCGCGTACGAGCGGTCATGGGGATCGAGCGATTCGAGCCCGCCGATCGGCCACCTGCGGCCGGCGATCGTCACGATGTAGCCCCGCTCGCGGGCGAGGCGCAGCTGCTCGTCCTGGAACGCGCGCACCAGCGCGTAGCGGCGATCGAACCGTGCGATCAGCTCCTTCGCCTCGTGCGCGGACACCCCGAGCGAGAGTGCGAGCGCGCTGGCCCCCTGCCCCGCGAACGTGGCGAAGTTGACGACCTTGCCGAGCTGCCGTTCATCGGGAGTGATCGCCGCCACCGGCTTCTCGAGCACGGCGGACGCGGTGAGGAGATGCATGTCGTCGCGGTTGCGGAGCGGCTCCACGAGCGCGGGATCCTTCGTCAGGTGCGCGAGCACGTAGAGGCCGAGCTGGTTGAAGTCGACCGACATCAGCAGCCGACCCGGCGCGGCGACGAACGCGCGCCGGATCATCGCCATCTCCGGCGTGCGGCCCGGCACACGGCCGAGATCGGGGTTCGTGTTGACGAGGTGACCGTTGAACGAACGCGCCGGATGGAACCGCGAGTGCACGCGCCCATCCGTGTCGATGCACTTGCGCAGCGCGACGATCCAGCTGTCGCGCATGCGGCGCAGGAGGCGCCAGCGGATCACGAGCGGCACGATCGGGTGCGCGTTCTCGATCTTCTCGAGCGCCTCGGTGGCCGTGCTCCAGCCAGTCTTCGTGTGGCTCGCGATCGGCAGCTTCAGCTCCTCGAACAGCACGCCGCCGAGCTGCTTCGTGGAGTTGATGTTGAACGAGCGCCCCGCGAGCGCATCGATCTTCGTCGTGAGCTCGGCCTCGATGTCGGCGAACGCCTGCTCCGCGCGGCCCAGCTCGTCGGGGTCAACGATCAGGCCGGTCAGCTCCATGCGCACGAGCGTGTCGGACAGCTCGAGGTACTCGGCGAGCAGCGCGCCGTCGACGTTCGGCGCGAGCGCGGTCCAGATGCCCGCCGAGGTGTCGGCGGCGAGGCCTGCCGCGGCGGCTGCGCGCTCGACAGGCAGCGCGCCCCATGCCTTCCGCTTCTGGCCCACGCCGCGCACCGCATCCTCCTCGGGAAGCGCGCGGCCAAGGACGTGCTTCGCGACGAGCGCGAGCTCGTGCGGCGCCCAGTTGCTCGGTTGCGTCAGGTGCGAGGCGCACGCCGAGTCACCGGTGACGCCCCCGAGCGTGACGCCGAGCCGACGCAGCGCGACCATGGTGGCGACGAGATCGTGGCCGTGCTTCGCGACGCCCGGGTCCGCGAGCCACGGCAGCAGTGCCGTCCACGCGGCACTCGCGGCGGGGACGTACCCCGCGGTGCCGTCGCCGGTCGCGAGCGCGATCCCCGCGATCGCCTGGCGCGAGATCGCCGGATCTTCGAGAAGCGCGTGGATCGTCACCGGGCCGGTGCCGAGCTTCGCGAGCACGGCCCGCAGCGCCTCCGGTGCGTCGCACAGCTCGACCTGCACGGCGGCACCGTCGGAGACCAGCAGCTCCGCGAACCCGAGCTGGTCGTAGAGCGCGTTGAGAGGCGCCGCGGCCGGCGGCACGTAGGCGAGGGCATCGAGCGCGACCGGCAGCGGGCGGTGCGCCTCGAGCCGCGCGCGGGCAAGCTCGGTCGGAACCAGCTCTCGCCCGGCCCGGAGCGCATTGCCGAGGCGACCCTTGATCTCGTCGAGCTTCGCGAGCGCGCCGGCAACGGACCCATACGTCTCGAGCAACGTGGTCGCGCCCTTCGCGCCGATCCCAGCGATCCCCGGAAGCGCATCCTCGTCGCCGACGAGGGCGAGCCACTCCGCGACCTGCGCGGGCGGTACCGCGAACCGCTTCATCACGATCTCCGCCGTGTAGCGCGCGTCCTTGTTCGCGTCGTACCACCACAGCCGGTCGCTCACGAGCTGCGCGTAGCGCTTGTCGACCCCCACGATGATCGCGTCGTCACCTCGCTCGAGCGCGGCCTGCGCGTAGGAGGCGACGACGTGGACCTCGTCAGGCGCCTCGACCACGTGCAGGCCAAGCGCGCGCAGCAGGCCCGGGAGCGCGGGGAGCTGCTGCTTCAACAGCGCGGGCCATGGTGCGGCGGCGGCGGTCGCATCGATCACCGCGACCGCGCGGGCCGGGGGCTTGAACGCCATCACGCGCTGGATCGCGCGCGCCACCGCGAACAACCCGTTGGCCGGCTCGCCCGCCCGGGACCTGCGGTCCGTCGGGACGACGAGAAAGCCACGCGCCAGGAGATTTGTGGCGGAAGCGACGAGGGTGCGATCCGACATTCGAGGCCGAGCTTACGTCCGGACGGTGCTACCGTGCAGCGCGATGGGGACCTGGCATACGACCGCCTGCATCTTGTGCAGTCAGAACTGCGGCATCGAGGTGGAGGTCGAGGATCGGCGGCTCCTCAAGATCCACGGCGACAAGGCGCATCCCGCATCGCAGGGCTACGCGTGCGAGAAAGCGCAGCGCCTCGACTACTACCAGAACGCTCAAGGCCGGTTGACCTCGCCGCTCCGGCGTCGCGCCGACGGCACGTTCGAGGAGATCGACTGGGACACGGCGATCACCGGGATCGCGACAGCGCTGGGGCGCGTCCGCGAGACGCACGGGGGCGACACGATCTTCTATTACGGCGGTGGCGGCCAGGGAAACCACCTCGGCGGCGCGTACTCGCGCGCCACGCGCGCCGCCCTCGGTTCGATCTACTCGTCGAACGCGCTCGCGCAGGAGAAGACCGGCGAGTTCTGGGTTGATGGCCAGCTCTACGGCAAGCCGCGCTGCCACACGAGCGGGGACTTCGAGCACGCCGAGGTCGCGCTGTTCATCGGCAAGAACCCGTGGCAGTCGCACGGTCTGCCCCGCGCTCGCGTCGTGCTCAAGGCGCTCGCGGCGGACCCTTCGCGCACGCTGATCGTGATCGATCCGCGCCGCACCGAGACCGCCGCGATGGCGGATCATCACCTGCAGGTGCGGCCAGGAGGCGATCCGTTCGTGCTCGCGGCGATGCTCGCGGTCATCGTCCAGGAGGATCTCGTCGCCCGCGACTGGATCCGCGACCACGCGAACGGCTTCGACACCGTGCGCGAAGCGCTCGCCGGCATCTCGGTCGCAGACTACGCGGCGCGCGCCGGCGTGCCCGAGACGCAGGTCCGCGAGGTCGCGCGCAGGATCGCGAGCGCGAGAGGCGGCGTGTCGACATACGAGGATCTCGGCGTGCAGCAAGCGCCGCACTCGACGCTCAACTCGTACCTCGAGAAGTTGATCTACCTGCTGACCGGAAACTTCGCGCGGCGCGGCGCGATGAACATCCACAGCCACATCGCGCCGCTCGTCGGCGGCAGCAGCAAGGACTACACCACGCCCGTCGGCGGCCACCGGATCATCGGCGGCATGGTGCCGTGCAACGTGATCGCCGAGGAGATCCTGACTGATCACCCGAAGCGGTTTCGCGCGATGATCGTGGAGAGCGCGAACCCCGCGCACTCGCTCGCGGAGAGCGCCAGGATGCGCGAGGCGTTTGCCGCGCTCGAGTGCGTGGTCGTGATCGACGTGGCGATGACCGAGACCGCGCGGCTC
>JAYVLW010000553.1:0-14352 GCA_043759315.1 Myxococcales bacterium | reverse complement strand
GCAGCGGCGCGCGAAGGAGGTCGTGCTCGAGAGCGACGACTGGGCCGCGGCGCTCGTCTCGATCTCCACGAACAATCCCGAGCTCGAGCTGCTCAAGCGACAATGCGCGCGCGCGTTCGGTCAGGCGCTGCAGGATTCGATCGGTGCGCTCGAGCCGCGGCTGCGCTCGGTGCTGAAGATGAGCTTCGTCGATGCGCTGTCGATCGACGAGATCGGCGCCGCGTACGCCGTGCACCGCGCAACGGCCGCGCGGTGGATCGAGCGGGCGCGGGACGAGGTATTCGAGAAGACGCGCGCACTCCTCGCCGAGCGGTTGGCGCTGAGCGAGACCGAGCTCGATCGCATGACCTCGCTCGTGCGCAGTCAGCTCGATGTCAGCTGTCCCAGCTGCTGCCGCGCGAGGTCTAAGGCATGTCGCTCGGCACGAGGATGCGGAGCTCGATCCGTCGGTTCTGCTTGCGCCCCTCCTCGGTGCGGTTGTCGGCGACCGGCACGTCGGAGCCGTGACCGACGGTGAGGAGCCGCGCGGTCTCGATGCCGCGGGTGACGAGGTACTTCTTCACGGCCTCGGCGCGCTGCAGCGAGAGCAGCTGGTTGCGGTCCGGATCTCCCTCGGAGGACGTGTGCCCCGCGATCTCGATCGAGATCGTCAGGTTCGCGTGCAGGATCTCGTACGCGCGCTCGAGCAGCGGCGCCGACGCGATATCGATCTTCGCGGAGTCGATCTCGAAGCCGATGCCGGCGAGCTCCGCGAGCCGCTCGTCGGGACAGCCGTCGCCGTCCTTCCAGCCGTTCTTGGTCTCCGGCTGCAGCGGGCAGGTATCGGCCTCGGCAAGGAAGCCGTCCTTGTCGGGATCGGGATCCACAACGATCGGTGGGGCCTCGGGCTCGAGCACGATCTCGGGCGGCGGCGGTGGGGCCGGGCGCTTCTTGGCACCGAACCGGTACGTCGCCCCGGCGGTGACCTCGACATCGCTGGTCGCGCCGTTCTTCACGCGATCGGGGACGAGCAGGTGGCGAAGATCGACGCGCAGGTCGAAGGATGGCGTGAGCGCGATGCTGACGCCGGCGCCCCAGTGGTAGGCGCGGTCGACATCGTTGTCCATCTGCGGCGACGACGAGCGGATCACGTGCATGCCGGCGCCGAGGAGCACGAACGGGCGCACGCGACCGGTGAGCAGATCGAGCCGGCCGTGGACGCGCAGGCCGATCACGGTGGCGCGATCGCCGAGGACGTCGTCCTTGGTGGGGATCACCATCATCTCGGCCTCGGCGGCGATGCGCCGCGTGACCGCGAGGCCGACGCGGGCTCCGACGAGGCCGCCGTCGGTGGGGCCCGGCTCGGTCATCGCATCGGCGACGCCAAGCTCGGAGTTGTCGGCGAACGCGTGGCCGCCGAGGGCCACGCCGAGCTCGAGGCGCGGCCGCTCCGCGAGCGCGGGAGAGGACAGGAGGAGGAGGAAGAGGGTGGTGCGAGTGGTCATGGGAGCCTCGATCAGTTGCAGGAGCCGTAGTGGGTGGTGCCGATCTGGATGTCGGGCGTGAAGGCGAGACAGGTCTGGAACTGCGGGCACGTCGAGTTGTTTCCGACGACGCAGTACGACTCGCAGGTCTTGACGCCGCCCGAGGCCACGCAGTCGGAGCCGGGCTGGCAGTCAGCGGTCGTGGTGCAGCTGCTGCCATCGGGCGTGGTGCCCTGGTAGCGGCAGTCGGTGAAGTCACCGGCCGCCGAGTCGCGCGCGATGCAGCCCATCTGAGACGGGCAGCCTGTCTGGCCGTAGGGATCGCAGGCGTTCGAGCACACGTTCACGCCCAGTGGCGCGCCCGAGCTCGACGACAGCGCGAAGAGGCAGCGCGATCCGGTGCCCGTGCAATCGGCGTCGACGATGCAGAACCGTGCGCACCACGGGGTGTGCGCGGCCTCGCCATCGCCGGTGCACGTGTATCCGGCACGGCACGCCGTATCGACGGTGCAGTGGCTGTTGCTGTTGCCCTGCGTGGTCACCGCGCGGCACGTCGTATCGCCATCGTCCTCGATGTCGCATGCTTCGCCGGCGGCGCAGCCGCCCTGGGGCACGAGCGCGCAGACCGGGTTGGGCGGGGGCTCGATCTGACAGCCCGCCGAGCAGCCGTCGCCGGCGGCGGTGTTGCCGTCGTCGCAGGCCTCGCCGACCTCGCGGACGCCGTTGCCGCAGCGCGGGGCCGGGGTCTCGACGGCGCACAGCGCGGAGCAGCCATCGCCGTTCGCGGTGTTGCCGTCGTCACAGCCCTCGCCGTCGTCGAGCGCCGCGTCGCCACACATGTGACGGGTGGGCGTGGTTTCGAGGGAGTGGTTGTCGCCGAAACCACAGGCCGCGACGACCAAACTGAGACAAGCGAAATGTTTTGCCAGCATCTAGCCCCCCAGATGCCGGCCAGGGGCCGAAGTCGCACGGTCGGAGAAAATCGATTGCAGGGCGGGGGAGGGATGAATAAGGTCCGGCCGCGGTGACGTCGGAGCGCGAGATGCTGAGCGAGGTGTGCCCGACCGACGAGACGCTCGGCGCGATGATCGCGCGCAGCCTCGACGCCGACGAGGCGGTCCGGATCGGCGCTCACCTCGATGCCTGCGCCCAGTGCCAGGAGATCGTGGTGGCGGCCGTGCGCGCCCAGGGAACACCTCCGGATGGCCCGGTGACCGCCACCGCCGTCGCGACGCCGGAGCGGATCGGGCGCTACGCGGTGCGCGGGCTGCTGGGTGCCGGTGGGATGGGCCGCGTCTACGAGGCGTACGACGCGGAGCTCGATCGCACGATCGCGCTCAAGGTATTGCGGCCCGAGCTCGCGACCCGCGCGCCGATGCTGGCGGAGCGCCTGGTGCGCGAATCGCGGCTGATGGCGAAGGTGTCGCATCCGGCGGTGATCGTCGTCCACGACGTGGGGCGCGCCGGTGATGCGGTGTTCATCGCGATGGAGCTGATCAGTGGCGAGACCCTCGCGTCGTATGTCGCGCGCGTGCAGCCGTCGTGGCGCGAGATCCTCGGCGTGTTCGCGCGCGCCGGCGCCGGCCTCGCAGCCGCGCACGAGGCGGGCATCGTGCATCGCGACTTCAAGCCCGACAACGTGCTCGTGGAGACGGCGGGCAATGCGGTCACGCGCGTGGTGGTCACGGACTTCGGCATCGCGTACGCGACCGCGCTGCTCGAGGACATGCCCACGCCCGTCGGCGGCGGCGCGTTCGGCGTGGACGTGAAGCTGACCGCGACCGGCGCGGCCCTCGGCACGCCGGCGTACATGGCGCCGGAGCAGCTCGATGGCGAGCGCGTGGATCGCCGCGCCGACGTGTTCGCGTTCTCGGTCTCGCTGTGGGAGGCGCTCCATGGTGCGCGCCCGTTCCCCGGCAAGACGCTCGAGGAGATCCGGCGTGCGATGGAGCAGCCGCCACGGGCTCCGCGCAGCGCGGTGCCGCGGCGCCTCCAGCGCGTGCTCCAGCGCGGGCTCGCGATCGCTCCGGGGGATCGATGGCCGAGCATCCCCGCGATGCTCGCGGCGCTCGCGTCGGTCACCTCGCTACGGAGGCGCGTCGTGGTGGTCGCGAGTGCGGCCGCGCTCGTCGGCATCGGGGTCACGGCGACGGTGCTCGCGCGCCCGACGCCGGCGGATCCCTGCGCGGCGGGAGCCCAGGCGTTCGCCCGCGCGGGGCTGGTGTCATCGATCGTCGATCCCGCGACGCGCGAGGTCCTCGACGGGCGGATCACCGCATGGCACGCGACGCAGCGCGCGACGTGCACCGCGGATCGCGAGCCGGTGCGGGCCCCGGCCGCGGCGACGTGCCTCGCGGCGCGCGCGGTTGAGATCGGCGGCGTCGTCGATGACACGCTGGTCGGGGGGCCGGCGCTCGGGGCCAAGCTGATGGGCCTCGTCGGCGATCCAGCGCCGTGTGCGGATCCGGCGCCGAGCATGCTGGTGGCCTCGATGCCCGAGGATCCGGCGGTGCGCCGGCGGGTCACGCAGGTCCGCGCGCAGGTCTTCGAGATCGAGGCGTTGCGTGACCGCACGCAGTATGCCGAGGCGATCGCGCGGTCGCGGGTGTTGCTCGGGACGAATCGGGGCATCTGGCCGCGGCTCGACGCGGAGCTCGTGTTCGCGCTCGCCTCGTCGGAGAGCCTCGGCGGGAGCAACGCGAACGCGCACGCATTGATGCGCGAGGCCGCGGCGCTCGCGGAGCGCACGCATCACGACTCGCTCGCCGCGAACGCGTGGACGCAGCTGATCTATCCGACCGCGTTCGACGACGCCGATCCCGCGCGCGCTCTCGAGTACGCGACCTACGCCGATGCCGCGCTCGAGCGCTGCGGGCGGCCCTCCGATCTCGAGACCTCGTACCTGTACGCGAAAGGCACCGCGGAGCTGGAGGCGGCGAAGCCCGTCGAGGCGGAGGCCGATCTGCGCGCGGCGCTCGAGCTCGCACGCAAGCGCGAGCCGTCGTACCTCGCGATGACCTCGTTCGGCCTCGCAACCGTCGTCGAGGATGCGGGGCGCTTCACCGAGGCCGTCGCGCTGTACAACGACGCGATCGCGCACCTCGGCGCCGATCCGAACGGCAAGACGTCGGCATACGTGTACCGCGAGCGGCTCGCGTCGAGCCTGTCCACCCTCGGCCGCCACGACGAGGCGATCGTGGAGAGCCGCGCCGCCGTTGCGATCGCGGATCAGACGCTCGCCACGGAGAACCTCGATCGCTGGCGCTCGCACGTGCAGCTCGGCGAGGTGCTCGAGGCCGCGGGCCAGTTCGAGGCGGCGCTCGCCGAGGTCCGCGCCGGCGCCGCGGGCTACGCGGCGGTCGCGGGAACGCACGGCGCGTCGTACGCGGGCATCCTCGTCACCGAGGGCAACGTGCTACTCGGGCTGCAGCGCTATGCGGAGGCAGCGACGGTCCTTGGCCGCGCGTGCGACGAGCTCGACGACGGCGATGACTCGCACGGCATCGATCTCGGGGAGTGCCTCGGCCAGCAGAGCCTCGCCCTCGAGGCGCTGAAGAAACCACGCGAGGCGTTGCCGGTCGCCGAGCGCGCGATCGCGATGTACACGCAGCACCGCGGTCCGGACTACGCCGAGACCCTGACCGCGCGCGTGCTGCGCGCCTCGTTGCTCGAGGAGCTCGGCCGCACTGACGACGGCATCGCCTAGGCCTCCGGCGCGCTCGCGAGCCTCCGCACCATGCAGATCGATCCGGGCTACGTCGGTGGTGCCGCGTGGGCGCTCGGCAAGCTCGAGTGGAGACGCGATCGCACGCGCGCGCGCGTCCTGATCGCCGAGGCCATCGTGCTGTTCGGCGCGGCCTCCGGTGCGTGGAGCGAGCTGCAGGCCGAGGCGATCGGCTGGCTCGCCGCCGGTGGTCGCCGCTAGATCCCGGTGCCTGTCAACGGAACGGTCGCGGTCGCGCCGCTGCCGATCACGACCAGGTTGGCAGACTTCGCGCCGAGCGACTGGGCATTGAACCGCACCTCGACGGTGCAGGTGTCGCCGGGGCCGATCCGTCAGGCCGCACCTCGTGGGTCACCGACGGAGCCACCTGGTGCCGTCGGCTCGCGACCCTGACCAGCATTGCCCCTAGAGCTGGATCGCGCCGCTCGCTCCGAAATAGTACCGACGGTTCCCGTTGCGCACGATCGCGCCGGGCACAGTGATCGGCATCGACCTGCCCTCGAACATCTCGTGATCGAGGAGGAGCGCACCGGCTCCGTCGCGAAGGCGGAAGACCCAGCCGTCGGGTCCGGACGTGGCGTACCAGTAGAGGTCGCGCGCCTTCGTGTAGCGCACCTCGAACCCCGGGCCGTTCATGTACGCCGATTGTTCGTCGGGAGCCCACCGCTTGATCTCGGGCATCAGGTCGTTGCCCTCGGCATCGCGCGTCTCGCCGCGGGCGCCGTCTCCACCGGAGTAGTTGAGGCCGGTCTCGAACTCGACGAGTCGAAGGTCGGTCCAGACGCCCTGCACCACCACGTGATCCGGGGAGCGACCATCACTCGCACAGCTCGCGACGTCGACGACCTCGACCATCAGGGACCACGGCCCGGCGCCGAACGGGACGCCGACCGCGCCCGTCGTTGCTCGTGTCGCCTGGCGCTTTCCGGTCGCCTCGAGCTTGCAGGTCCGATCGGCGAATACGGCGCTGAACGAACACGGAAACGGACGCGAATCACGAACGTCGGCGATCGTGGTCGTCATCGTCATCGTCGAGCCGTGGAGGACGTCGAGCACCCGCTCGTTCGCGATGGTGGGCTCGAGCTCGGCGGGCAACGCCTCGGAGATGTAGCGGCCTCCGATCAACCCGCCGACCATCGAGCGCAGCACGGGCGGCCCGGAGGTGCCGGCGACGGCGCAGTGGCGGTCGTCGCGAGGCTTCGTGACCGCGGGCGGTTCTCGCGTCGATCGGCACGCTGCGCCCACGACTGCGAGGCAAGCGATCGCGAGCTTGCGCACCAGCCAGTTCTAGCATCGTTCGTTCACGCCGCCGCGGGATATACCAGCGCGTGGAAGCGCTCGTCGAAGTCGGCGATCAGCGAATCCTTGAACGCATGGCGCGCGCGGGTGTGGTTAGAGGATGATGCTGACGCAGGTGCCGTTGGTGCACGGCACGCCGTTGCAGCAATCGGCCGCGATCGTGCACGACTGGCCGTAGCTCGAGCAGCCTTGTGGCATGCCGCAGGTACCTGACGACGAGCCCGGTGGAACGTTACACGGGAGGCCCGCACAGCAGTCTGCGGCAGTCGTGCAGGTCCCGCCTTGCACGACGCACGAGCCACCGCACACGAACGTACCGGTGCCGTTCGGCGTGCAAGGGAGCCCGCAGCAGTCGGCGCTCGATGCGCATGCCATTCCGACCTGAGCCTGCGGATTACTGCAGTCGACGGCGACGCCGCACCGCGGGATGCCGAGATTATCCAGATGGCACGTGTCGAACTGGTGCACGTTGCCTGCGCAGCAGTTCGCGGTGGCGTTGCACGAGGTCGTATCGAGGCGGCAGATCATTCCGGCGGCAGCACAAGCGTTGCCGTTGTCGCAGCGGCCCACGGGATTGCCCGGCTCCTTCCGGCACATGACGTCGGTCGTCGCGCCATTGGAAGACCGGACGATCCGCAACAGTCGCCGTCTTGCGTGCACAGCTCGCCCGTCGGTCGACATCCGCTTGGCGGCTGGCAGATGAGCACGCCCGTAGGTCCATACGGGCGGCAGGAACGGCTGCAGCACTCGCCGCAGCACGTCGGTAGTGGCCCGCCGCTGTACGCCGCTCCGTCGCCGCAAACCTGGCCGGCGTTGCTACAACCGCCGCCCCCGCCCGCGCACACTTCTATCCTGAGGAACTTCGCTGGCCGAGTCGACCGAATTGTTGCCGCCTACATCGGCGCGGGCCGTTTGCGCGTAGTGCAAAGTTCGGACACCCGCGGCTCTCTCACGGCTTGGGCTTGTAGGCCTTGGTGTTCGTACCCGAGACGCCGTTGCAGTCCTGATCCGTGCGGCAATCCGCACTCGTCTTGCAGGTCTTGACGCACGACTTCGCGGTGCCCGTGACTGCATCGCAGATCGACCCGTCGGGGCAGCCCTCGGTCGATCCTGACGTCGTGCAGGACTTCGTGCAGTAGCCGCCGACGGCCACGGTATCGCAGGTCAACCCATCATCGCAGTCGACGGTTGCCGTACACGTGCCGCCGACGTTCGGCGGATCGTCACTGCAGCCAGAGGTCGCGACCGAGAGCAGGAAGCAACGTAGAAATTTGCGCATGCCGCCTGCAGCGATGACACGACAAGGGAAGCCTTCGAGAGGAAGCTCGGCGTGATGATCCGCGCGCTCGTTCAACGCGGAGACCGGCTCTACGCGCGAGACACGTCGAAGGCGAATGCGCACTTCCCCCCTTCACGCAGCACCCACTCCATCTCGGCCTCGGACGGCAGGCGAAAACCGAGATGGTACCGCGCGTCCTCCCGCACCAAGTCGTAGCAGTACATCGCCGATCACCAGATGAACCAATCGATGGCGGCGGTCCCGATCACGACCGGGCTCGATTGCACGATGATCACCGCGTGGAGGCCGAGCTCGGCGCGGCGCGACCGCAACCGGGCGATGATCGGGCTCACGCGCACGGCCTTCCAGAATCCGACCGACGTCTCGTTGTATCCGCCCTGGAACAGATCCATGCCGACGCCGATGCCTGCGGCAGAGCCGACGCCTCCGTGCCACGCGAGCATGTAGTCGACGCCGAGACCGAACGCGAACAGGTTCGAGTTGTCGGCGGAGTAGCTCGGATCGTTCGGGAGCCGCGCGTACTGCATGGTGAACACGCCGCGCACTGCGCCCGGGCCGAACTCGCTCTGCATGATCGCGCGCAGGCCGGGGGTGAGGTCGCCGTCGGACGTGCCCCCGAGCGCGACGCCGATGGAGGCGAGCCGGATGGGCGGATCGATCTTCGACGGCTCGGGTGGCGGCGCAACAACGTCAGCCTTGCGGTATCCCCCGGGCGGCTCTCCGAAGGTCTCCGGGTGCGGCCCGATGACCTCGATGACCTTGACCTTCACGAGCGCCGGCACGGTCGCCGTGGCCTTCGCCATCCCGGCGACGTCGACGTTGACGCTCGCGGGCAGGTAGTCGTCCGTCTTCGCCTCGATCACGTAGCTACCGGAATCGATCGGCAGCTCCTGATCCCAGGTCGCCTCCGGCACCGCGATGCCATTGCGCGTGATGACGAGCCCCGGCACGCGACGGTCCGCGGGCACGGTCACGGTGAGGAACGCGCGCTTGCCCGCGATCAGCTTCGCGCGGCGCTCGGCCTCGGCGACGTCGGCGGCACCCTTCTGTCGGCCGGCGAGCGCCTTCGCTTCGAGGAACAGCTCCCAGGCAGTCGCGAACTTGCCCTGGCGCTCGCGGCAATCGGCGAGGTTCAGGACGGTGCCGAACTTTGCCTCGACATCGCGACTCTGCTGGAACTTCTCGCATGCCTCGTCGACCAGGCCCTGCTTGAGCAGCGCCCGGCCGTCGCGGAACAGCTGCTCCGCGGCCGGATCTGCGGCGGCATGCGCGGTGGCCAGCACGAGCAGGCAGAGCGAGAGCAGGCTCCGGATCACTGATTCCCGCCTTGATCGCTGCGCTCGCGCTTCATCAGCGCCGGCACGGTGACGGTGACGGTAGCACCTGATCCCACGATGCGGAGGGGATGTCCTTGCCGTTGCGCGTGACGACGAGCCCGGGCACGCGATGCTTCGCCGGGATCACGACGGTCAGAAATGAACGCAAGCCCACGATCTCGGTTGCGCGACGTTCGGCCACGCCGACGATGCGGTCGTGCTTCTCCCGCGCCGCGAGCGTCTTCGCCTAGATCGAGAACAGGGGGTGCAGGTCCCCAGATGCTCATGGCGTCAGGCTACCCGCGACGACGGGGATGCCGGCGTTTGCGCAGTGGGCGGCGATTCCGCTGCCCATCACGCCTGCTCCGAGCACGGCGACGTGACGGATCGGGGCTGTCATGCGCCGGAACATAGCGCGCGCGCCTCCGGACGCGATAGGTTCGGGCCCGTGAGCCGGACCATGATCAAGATGATTGTCGTGATGAGTGGACTGCTCGCGACGCCTGCACTGGCCAAAGATCTGCAGATGAACGACCCGCACTTCCAGGTGCTCGTCGAGGTCGTGCGAACCATCGACGAGGCCTGGTACCGCGACGACAGCACCGGAGCGTGGCTGGTCGGCGACAACGCGGGCGACCTCACGGGAGCGCAGTGCACCAAGGCGCTCGCGGCAGCCACGAAGGCGGGAGTCCCCGGCTCGCGCATGGTGCCGCTCAAGAACGACAACCCCGAGCTCATGCGCGGCGATCACTCGATCGATGAGATCCGGCCGGTGTGCGCCAACATCGAGCGGTTCGCAAAGATCAAGGCCTGGGAGAGGTGGTCGATCGTGGCAGCGCGGGGTGCCACCCTTCCCGCCGAGCTCGAGAACTGCCTCTCGGTCTACGACGACCTGCTCAAGGCCGGGATCGCGAAGACGGCGAAGGTGCAGGAACGCGAGATCCCCGCACTCGATGGCAGCAAGATCAAGTGGGCAGGCACCGTCGAGGAGCTGAACAAGAAGTACTGCGACGCTCCCCTGAAGAAGATGAAGACCGAGACCGCCGCGCGCGAGGCGCCGCTTCGCAAGGTGCTCAAGGCGGACAAGCTATCGATGGCGCTGACCACCGGCTCGTTCTACGTCTCCGGCGGTGCGGTCACCGGGGATCCGAAGAAGCTCGCCGCCGCGGCGGTGTGGTTCTCCGACACCCAGGGCGCCAATAGCGATCGCAAGGTGTGCAAGGCCGGCCAAGAGATTCACACCGTGCACCGCTACCAGTTCAACGCTACACACAAGCTCGTGAAGACGACGGACACCTATCACTGCGGCAAGGTGCCGGCCAGCGCGTACAAGTAGATGGCGATCCGCTGCGCCAGCTGCGAGCGCGAGGTCGCGGGAACGCCCGAGCCTGGGACCCCGTGCCCGACGTGCGTCGTGCGGCTGGTGCCCGATGCGCCGCTCGAGGTCGATCCGGTGTGGGCGGCCGCCCGCCCGCCGACCGCGATGATGCTCGCGCGCAGGCTCGATTCGGCCTACGGAACAATGGTCGTGATCTCGACGAAGTTGTCGATCTCGAAATCGGCGTTGATGACCTGCACGAACTTGTAACCGCGCTGCATCGCGAACCCTCACGAGTTCGTGATGCGCAGCGTCGATCCACCAAGCTCGAGCTCGGACCCACGTGACAACTTCGACTTCGGTCTTGAAATCATCCGGACTTCGTCTAGAATTAACTGTCCGCATGGGGGTGTTCGATCTCGATAAGTCAATCAAGAAAGCGGAGTTACGCTTCGGATCATCAACTCGGCGCGTGCGTTCTGACCGAGGCGTCTCGCGGCTCGATCCACGGCTACAGGCCGAGCTCCGCCGCGGACTTCAGGGACTCGAGCGCCCCGATCTCGACGACCTTGCACGGACGCTTCAAGACCTCGCGGCGCGCCATCACTTGAAGGCGCCGTCTCGCGCCACGATCTACGCCTTCATCCCGCGCTGTCCACCGCATACCTACGTCGTCGAGGATCTGCCGGCGCATGTCCGCGATGCACTCTATAACCTCGACAAGACTGCGACGGTCCCCGGGCACCAGCTCGCGTTCTACGCATTTCAGTACGGCGATCTCCGTGCGGCGAGCTTCGCGGCCGGGTTGCCGTGGCTCGATCTCTATCAAGCCGATCGGCTGCGCGGCTGGCGAACCCGGAGTCACGGACTCCTTCGCGCCGCCTTGCGCCGCCGGGCGATCGGGTGAGCGACACGGTGCTTCCGCCGGAAGCCGTGATGCCCCGGGGGCTCGCGGACGCGGTTCGCGCGCTTCCGATCTGGTTCGTGATCGGCGGGCAAGCGGTGCGCTGTTTCTGCCCGTATCGGCCGAGTCACGATGTCGACTTCGGTGTCAGCGACGTCACTGGCATGGAGGATCTTCTGGCGCAGCTCGGACGCGCCGGGTGCGTGGAGATCTCGGAGCGTTCGCACGACACCGCACACCTTCTGTGGAACGGGATCGACGTCTCGATCTTCGTGCTGCCGTTTCTGCTTCCGTACGTGGCGGAGCGTCGGCTCGATGTCACCGGCATTCTCGGCACCAAGCTTCACGCGATCCTCGATCGAGGAACCCGGCGGGACTTCTTCGATCTCTACGTGACACTCCAGCACCACCGCCTCGGGATCGTCGAATGCTTGCGCGCGATCCGGCAAGTCTACGACCAGGACGTCAACGAAGGGTTGCTATTGCGCGCCATGACGTACTTCGAGGACGCCGAGCGTGAGGCTCCGTTGCCGGGCGAGGGGCGCGCGGACTGGGCGACGGTCAAGGACTACTTCCTCACGTCGGTGGGGAGCTTGCTCGTTCCGCCGGGGCGAAAGCTCGCGATCCAGCGGCGCACGGTCGACGTGACGCGCACGGAGTAGCGAGATGCCAACGCAGTTCGTTTGATCCGCGAACGAGGACGCTATCCGAGCGTCGCTAGCGAGACCCGGGTACAGATCAGGCGCCTTGCCGCGCAAACGTTGAGGTCGCGGGCGGAGCCCGCCGTCCACCGATCAACGATCCTGCCGCTGGGGCGGCCGCATCGGGTGCCTGGTGCCCCCCGCCGCAGTGCCTGCATGATTGAGCTCGACCTCGATCGGCGGATAGCCGCGAAGGTTGACGTGCGCGGGCACATAGAGCCGCAGCACGTTCCGTGCGTTCCGTGGTACCGCCCACTTCAGCTTCGCGTCTGCGCCCGCACGATCGCCGTGGCGACCACGGGCGCGGTCTCCGCCCGGAGCACGCGCGGGCCGAGGCCGACGGACGTGAATGCTGCGAGGGTTTCGAGCTCTTCGGGCGCGAAGCCGCCCTCGGGGCCGCTGACCAATGTCACCTCGGCGACGCCGGTCGCGTCGAGCGGAGCGTCGCTCGTGGGGTCGAGCACCACGCACAGGCCCGCGCGATCCGCGATCGCCGCGGCGAGCGAGTCCGCGAACGCGATGCTCGGCATCTGCGCCCTACCGCACTGGCGTGCGGCGGCCTGCACCGCGGCGGAGAACTTCGCGAGGCGCGAGACGCGGCGATCGACGTCGAGCTTCACCACGGCGCGCGCGGCCGGCCACACGATGATCTCGTCGCAGCCCACCTCGACGAGCTTCTCGAGGCAGTGGTCCATGCGGTCGCCCTTGATCAGCGGGATCAACGCGCGGATGTGCGGCGGTGCGCTCGCGATCGCCTCCGGCGCCGAGATCACGAGCTCCGTCTCCGTCTCCGCGATCCGCGCGATCACGGCAGCCGCGCGGCGGCCGGCGCCGTCGACGAGCTCCACCGCGTCGCCGACACGGGCGCGGCGCACGCGCATGACGTAGTGGTGCTCGTCGCCGCGGATCACGAGCGAACCGGCGGCGAGCTGCTCGGGTGCGACGAAGATCCGCATCAGCGGCGGAGCGTGACCGAGGACCACTGCGGATCGTCGGTACTGGCGCGCACGCGCACGAGGCGGACGCCGCCGGCGACGAACTCGTCGGCGATCGGCTGGGCCTGCGGGGTGAGCAGGCCCGAGAGGATCAGGGTGCCGCCGGGCGCGAGGCGGGTGATGAGGTCGGAGCGCAGCTCGCGGAGGACGTGGGCCTGGATGTTCGCGAGGATGAGCGGAAAGGTCTCGGTCAGCGTGGACAGCGGCGTCAGCGAGGGCTCGATGCGATCGGCCACGCGGTTGATCGAGGCGTTGTCGAGCGTGGCGTCGACGGCGAGCTGGTCGTTGTCGACGGCGAGGCAGGTGGCGCCGGTCCACCGCTTGACCGCGGCGATCGCGAGGATGCCGGAGCCACAGCCGACGTCGAGGATGCGTGCGGG
This sequence comes from Myxococcales bacterium, assembly GCA_043759315.1. GTDB lineage: Bacteria > Myxococcota_A > Polyangia > Haliangiales > Haliangiaceae > JABFXX01. The sequence goes on along the minus strand of JAYVLW010000553.1, from coordinate 952 downwards.
CGTGACGTCGCGATCCGCGAGCTCCTGAAGCTCCTCGAGGACGAGGCGCGTGGAGGCGTGGGTGCCGGTGCCGAACGCCATGCCGGGGTCGAGATCGATCACGACCTCGGAGTCGTGCGCGACGTAGCGCTCCCAGGACGGGACGACGACGAACTGGCGGGTCAGGTGGCTGACCTTGAAGTACTTCTTCCAGGCGTCGCGCCACTCGGCCTCGGGCAGGGCCGCGGCGAGGCGGACCTTGGCGGCGTCGACCGCGGCGCCCAGGGCCTGCCAGCGCGCGACGGCGTCGCGGGTGGCGCCGAGGGCGACGGCGCTGTCCGCGCGATCGACCCAGAACACGACCTCGTCGCCGCGCTGCTCGGTGCCCGCGGCTGCGGCGGGAATCTCCGACGCAATGAGGGCCGCGATGTCATCGACATCAGCGGCCCCGACAGGAACGACGACCTCGACCCACTCAGTGGCCCCCACGAGAGGAACCTAGATCAGCGAGCGGGAGCGGGCGAAACGCGGCGCTTCATCTCGCGGCGGAGACGCTTGCGCGCCTCGCGGGTCTTCCGCTTCTTCTTGACGCTCGGCTTCTCGTAGAACCGGCGACGCTTGAGCTCCTGCAGGATGCCCTCTTTGGACATCTTCTGCTTGAGGATCTTCATCGCCTTCTCGAGGCTGTCGCGAACCTCGACTTCGACGGGCTTTCCGAACGAATTCTCCATGGGGAGGCAAGTGGGTACTCGATCGACGGAGCCCGGTCAAGGGCCGCGTCCGAGGACCCGGCTTTCTAGGCCTTGTTGTGCTTGTAGAACAGCGTGATGGTCAGGCAGTGGAACTCGGAGTCCGAGCTCTGCGTGACGATCTTGTCCACGATCTCGTGATCGGGGTGGCTGCGAATCCAGTCCGTGATCAGCTCGCCCAGGAGCTCGCGCTCCTTTGCTTTTGTCGCTGAGAACACCTTCAC
>JAYVLW010000552.1:0-25101 GCA_043759315.1 Myxococcales bacterium | reverse complement strand
CTCGTCCTGGTACTCGCGCTGGCCGGCGCCGCGCGGGCCGAGCCTGTTCGCGAGGAGGTCATCGGCACGCAGCCGCTCGCGATCGTCGGCCGCGGCGTCTCCGGGTCGTACGAGCGCCGCATCGCCCAGCGGTGGAGCCTGGTCGCGCTCGCCGGCGTTCGCGCCGCGGGCCTGGTGGACTACAGCTCGCGCACGCTGCTGTTCGGCGGAGAGGCGCGGTTCTGGCTCCGCGGCAGCACGCCGATGCGCGGACCGTTCGTCGCGCTGCACGCGAGCATCGGGTACACGCGGCTCAGCGACGACGAGATGGGCTTCGTCGGCAGCGCGATGGCGCTGTCCCAGCGCACGGACATCGGCTGGCGGTTCACCATCAAGAGTCGCGTCTCGTTCTCGCCGACCGTCGGGATCGGGACACGCGAAGACATCGACTCGCGCGGCCAGCTGGCGACGACCGTGCGCCCGCAGCTCGCGTTTGGCTTCGAGCTCGGCTGGCTGCTCTGACCTACGGCTCTGCGATCAGCCGCTCGATCGTCGCTTCCATGACCGCGTACGCGGGGTCACCTTCGACGTACGCCCCGCCCGGATGCACCTGGCGGACGACGCCACGCTTGTCGAGGAGGAACGTCACACTCGTCCAACCGGTATCCACGGGGCGGCCGTCCGCGTCACGAAGCCAGCTGCGCAGCGTTCGCCACTCGGCGTCGAACGCGATCGGAAACGTGAACTGGTACTTCTTCGCCATGTCCTCGTAGACCCGCGGGTCGAACGGTGTGTCTTCCTTGTGGTGATACATGCCGACGACCCGGAGGCCGCGGGCACCGTAGGTCTGATCGAGCTTGCGCAGCGAAGGCGCGGTGGTCGCGCAGAACGGGCAGCCTGACGTCCACCAGCGCACCAGGACCACCGAGCCGCGGAGCTTCGCGAGCTCGAGCGGCTCCGAGTTCATCCAGCGATCCGCCTGCCAGGCCGGCGGCGTGGTCCCGACCAACGCCGCGATGGCGGCGGCCGGTGGCAGCGGGATCGGCGCGATCGTGGTCTCGGGGCTGGCCGGTGGCGGAGCGGCAGTGCTGCACGCCGCCAGCGCGAGGGCGAACATGGCGGCGAGGCGAGTCATCGGGAGGAGGATACCGGGTCCCGAGTCCGCAAATTCCCGCGAGCTCAGCGCTGCCCGGGACTCTTCAGCGTGGCATCGAGACCGCGCGAGAGCTCGGCGGTCTCCTCCGCGGACAGGTCGGCCTCGGGGTGGGCCAGGCGGTACTTGGTCGGCGGCATGGCTCCGGTCCGGACCGAGAGGCCGGAGTAGCTCGCGAGATCGAACGAACGGTGCCACTCCGAGAAGTTGACCACTTCGCGCGCGGCGTCGACATCGCGCTGCACGACCCACGAGAACGGCGCGATGTTCGCGTACGACGGCCAGCGAGTCTCGTTGCTATGACAGTCGAAGCACGCACGCACGGCCAGCTCGCGCGTGCGGGGTGAGTCCCACTGCGGCTCCTGGACGATGCGCGGGTTCGAGTGCGTGCGGCCATACGGAACGAGCTGGATCAGCCCGAACAGACCGGCGAGGATCGCGAGCGTGATCGAGAAGCCCTTGAGAAAGCGCCACACGTTGGCGTTCATAAGGCTTTGATGCGGCTTCGGCGAGGCCAGGTCGGTGCCAAGTTGCCGCAGGCAGCGTCGCCAGTGGGGTGGATGCTCGGCCGGGAGCGGATGAGTCGGTCTCGTCGGAGGGTGGGGGCTGGTACAGTGATGGGCCGCCATGCAGAAGCCGGACGTTCCCGCGAACGAGACGCAACGGCTGATCACGTTGCGTAACCTGGATCTGCTCGACACCCTGCCCGAAGAGCGCTTCGACCGGATCACGCGTCTCGCACGACGGGTGTTTCGTGTCCCGATCGCGCTGGTCAGCCTGATCGATGCCGAGCGGCAGTGGTTCAAGTCTCGCCAGGGCCTCGATGTGACCGAGACGAGCCGGGAGATCTCGTTCTGCGGCCACTCGGTCGCCTCCGATGCGGTGCTGGTCGTCCCGGATGCAACCAAGGACAACCGGTTCGATGACAACCCGCTCGTCGTGGGCGATCCGTCGATCCGGTTCTACGCCGGGTATCCGTTGCACGCTGGCAACGGTGCAGCGGTCGGCACCTTGTGCCTGATCGACCGCGAACCTCGCGCACTCGCGGACGACGAGCTCGCGATGCTGCGCGATCTCGCCGCGATCGTCGAGGACGAGCTCAACTCGCTGAAGACCGCCGCGACCGATCCGCTCACCAAGATCTCGAATCGGCGAGGCTTCGAGCTGCTCGCCGGGAAGTCGCTCGCTGTGTGTCGCCGGCTCGAAGGGGCGGCGACGGCGATGCTGTTCGACCTCGACGGCTTCAAGCCGATCAACGACGAGCTCGGACACGCCGTCGGCGACCTGGCGCTGGTCGATTTCGCGAGGACGCTGATCAAGACGTTTCGCGACGCCGACGTCATCGCTCGACTCGGCGGGGACGAGTTCTGCGTGCTCGCGACCGGAGCGGAGGCCTCGATGGAGGCCCCGCTGCGCAGGCTCCAGGCCAACCTGGCCGAGCTACCCGACCGCCCGTATCAGTTGAAGTTCAGCGTCGGTACTGTCGAATACTCCAGCGAACGGCACGCCACGCTCGAGGCGTTGGTCGAGGACGCGGATCGAGCGATGTACGTGGTCAAGCGCAGCCGTCGTCCGAGCGAGCTGCCCGTGCCCGAGGATCGCTAGGGAAGATAGCGCGAGCGGAGGTGTCGCTCGAAGTGGCTCGCGGAGAGCGGGCCGCCGGTCGCACGCTCGATCAGCTCCGGGGTCTCCCAGCGGCTCGCCTGGCTCCAGATCCGCTGCTCGAGCCAGCCAAACATCGCGGTGAGGTCGCCCGCCGCGATCTTCGCGTCGAGGTCCGGGACCTGGGTGCGCAGCGCCGCGAAGTACTGCGCGGCGTACATCGCGCCGAGCGTGTAGCTCGGGAAGTAGCCGAACGCACCATCGGTCCAGTGGATGTCCTGCAGGCAACCGTCGGCGTAGTTGCCGCGTGTGTCTTGCCCGAGGTACTCGCGCATCTTCTCGTCCCACAGCGTGGGTACGTCCTCGGGCTCGATCTCGCCCTCGACGAGCGCGCGCTCGATCTCGAAGCGCAGGATGATGTGCATCGGATACGTGAGCTCGTCGGACTCGGTGCGGACCAGACCGGTGCGCACGCGCGTGTAGATGTTCGCGAGGTTGTCGACGCTGAACGCGGGCTGATCGCCCAGGTGCTTGCGCACGAGCGGCGCGATCAGCGTGAGGAACGGGCGACTGCGCCCGAGCTGCATCTCGAACGACAGGCTCTGGCTCTCGTGGATGCCCATCGAGCGCGCCTGGCCTAGGGGGAGCGGCACCCATTCCCGGGGCAACCGCTGCTCGTACCGCGCGTGACCGGTCTCGTGGACGATGCCCATCATGGCCCCGACGAAGTCCTGTTCGTCGTAGCGCGTGGTGATCCGGACGTCCTCGGCGACACCGCCGCAGAACGGGTGCGTCGACGTGTCGAGGCGACCGCCGTCGAAGTCGAAGCCGAGCAGGGTCATGATCTCGAGGCCCAGCGCGCGCTGCGCGGCGATCGGGAACGGCCCCTCGGGGCGCACGACGGTCTCGGTGCGCTGCTTCGCGATGACGTCCTGGATCAGCGTGGGCAGCCAGCGCTTGAGGTCGGTGAACATCGGCTCGATCACCGCCGTGGTCATGCCCGGCTCGTAGCGATCGACGAGCGCGTCGTAGCGGGACAGGCCCGTCGCGTCGGCGAGCAGCGTCGCTTCCTCGCGCACGCAGGCGACGAGCGGGCGCCAGTTGACGAGGAAGCCGGCCCAGTCATTCGCTTTGCGCTGCGTCCGCCACGCGTGCTCGCAGTGGGTTCCTGCGAGGCTCTTTGCCTCGACGAGCGAGGCGGGCAGCACGTTCGCCGCGCGCCACTGCCGGGCCATCTCGCGCACCGACGCGGCCTCGACCGGATCGGTGATCTCGGCCGTCGCGGCCGTCAGCGCCGCGGCGAGCTGCGGCGCGGTCAACGTGTCGTGGAGGAGAACCGCGAGCTCGGCCATCGCGGCGCTCCGCGCATCGTTGCCCTTGCTCGGCATCATCGCGGCCTGGTCCCACGCGACGATCTGCGCGAGGTGCTGATAGCGATAGAGCTTCGTGAAGCTCGCGACGAGGGACGCGTACGCGGTCGACATGACCGCATGCTAGCGCCGCCGCTAGCGGAAGCGGAGCAGGCCGCCGCCGGTATCGACCGCCCACACCGTGGTCCCGGTCCCGGCGATGCCGGTGGGCAACCCCGAGGTCGGGTTGACGTGCGTGGTCCAGCGGCTGCCATCCCAGTGCATCAGCTTGCTGGCACCGCCGAAGATCCCACCGGCTGCGACCCACATGTCCGAGGCCGATCGGCCCCAGACGCCCTCGAACGCCTCGAACGACGACGTGCCGTGGATCGCCTCGGTCCACGTGTTGCCGTCGTAGTGATAGACGCTTCCGCCGGTCGCCCACAGATTGTTCGGGCCGGTGCCGAACACGCGATGCAGCTTGCCGACGTTGAGCGGGCCCGCGATGCTCCACAGGTTGCCGTCCCAGTGCACGAGGCCGTTGTCGGTGGCGAGCCAGGCGTTGTTCGGTGCCGGCGCGTAGACGCCGCGCACCGCGCCGTTGACGCCCGGCGAGACCGCGCTCCACTGCGACCCGTTCCAGTGCGCGAGCTTGCCGGTGTAGTTGTTGTTCGAGCCGCCGATCCAGACGTCGTTCGGCCCCGAGCCTCCGACGGTGTACCAGCCGCCGTCGAACAGCCCACTCGCCTGGGGCAACGTCACCGTCGTCCACGCGGTGCCGTCGAAGTGCTGGACGTTGAGCCCCACCGCCCAGACATCACTCGCGGAGCTCGCCCACACGCTGTTGAAGAAGCCCGTGACGCCGGCGACGTTCGTCCACGCGCTGCCGTTCCAGTGGAGCAGGCCCCTGTACGTGGAGATCCACGCGTCGGTCGCGGAGAGCGCGAACATGCCGCTGCCGCCGTGACGGGCGCCGTCCACGTTGGTCCACGCGGTGCCGTTCCAGTGCAGGCGCGCACCAGACTCGCCGACCGCCCAGCCCTCCGTGGGCGACACCATCGCGAGCGCGTTGATGTCGTCGTACGTGCTGGTGCCGACGTAGGTCCACGTCGCGCCGTCGAAGCGCCACACCTGGTTCGCCTGCGCGAGCCACATGTCATTCGGGCCGGAGCCGCCGACCGTCGGCGTGCGATTGCCCGAGAGGACCTTCATCGTCGGTGTTGCAGCGGTCGCGGCGCCGAACGTCCAGGCCGCCGTCGCGTTGTTGTCCCATGCGAAGCCACCGACCACGAGGTGGTCCGGATCGCTGCCCCAGATCGACTCGAGGTCCCAGTGGCCGGAGGCGGTCGCGGTCCACGTCGTCCCGTCCCAGTGAAGGATGCGTCCCGAGTCGACGCCCCAGATGTTCGTGTCGGAGAAGCCGTGGATCGCCGAGATGCGCACGTTCGGGTCGAGCGGAACCGCCGTGAACGCGTGGGTCGCGTCGCCATGGAGCACGGCGGTCTCGCTCGTGATCCACAGCGTCCCGCTCGGGCTGCCCCACACGTCGGAGAGCCGCTCGCAGGTGCCGCTGTCGATGACGGTCCACCCGCTCGCGGTACGATGGAGGATCCGGCCCGCTTCGCCGACCGCCCACAGGTTCGTTGCCGACGTGCCCCACACGGCGGTCAGCGCCTCGCACACCGGTGTGCGCTCGACCTGCCACGTGCCGCCATCGAAGTGCATCACGGAGCCGCCGCCGCCGACCGACCACACGTCGTTCGCCCCGAACGCCGTGACCGCGGCGAGGCGCTGCCCGCTCGGCCTCGGCTGCTCCCACGCCCATTGCTCGTCACCGCACACGGCCGGCTCGGGCACGACGTACCCCGGGCACGTCGCGAACCGACTCGGTGCGACGACGTAGCCGTGGGCCCGCGCGTACGCGAGCAACTTCGTGAACGCCGACGGGCCGACGTACGGCACCGCGTCGAGCTCTGCGAGCGTGGTGTACACGCGATGCGAGACGATGTTGTGGGCGGCGTTCGACGGCAGCGCGACATCCACGTCGAGCTGCTGGAACGTCAGCTCGTTGGCCACGCGCAGGACGCCGCGTGCCTCCGGGGTGTTCGGCGAGATCGTCACGTCTTGGTCGTCGATGCCATCGCCGATCTCGTCTCGATCGGCGGTGGCGGCACAGGCAGCGAGCAGGGCGAAGGAACAGGCGAGGCGATGCATGGAGTGCCGCCCATGAGCAGCCTCCGTGCCGGATTCAGCCCGTGTGGTTTCGGCTGCATAGGTGGCCCTACACCGGCGTGCCATTCACACACCGGGCGAAATGCCCGTGAACGCGGGGCTACAGCCGGCCGTGCCGCCGCCACAGGTCGAGCTGCTCGTCGACATATGCGCGCAGCGGTCCGACCCCTTCGACGTCCTTGATCGCGGCGAGCGCCTGCTGCGCGAGCTCGATCGCGTGCGCGTACCGGCCGGCCTTCGCCTCGAGATCGGCGAGCGTGACCATGGCCTGCGCGCGCATCGGGCCGGATTCGCCGGCGGCGTCCCATGCTGCGAGCCCGGCCTGGATCGCGTTGCGCGCCTCGGCGTCGCGGGAGACATCGGAGAGACACGCGGCGAGGTTCGCGTACGAGATGCCGAGCCGTTCGCCGGTCTCGCCGGCCTGCTTCGAGGCGACGAGCGCGGCCTCGTAGTGCGGGATCGCGGCGGCGCAGTGGTCGGTGTTCTGTTCGATGTTGCCGAGCGCGGTCTCGATCGAGGACAGGAGCTGCGGGCGTGCGTTGTCGTGCAGGTACGCGACGCGCGCGGCCGTGGCGAGGACGCGAGCGCGGTCGAAGTCGCCCGCCGCGATCGCGATGTCGGCAAGCGCCGCATCGGTCGAGGCGACCTCCAGCGTCTGCTCGCCGAGCGCGGCGGCGAAGATCCGGCGCGCGCGGTGGTAGTTGCGGATGGCGACCTCGACCTGGCCGAGCTCGCGCTGCTGGGCCGCGAGGTCGTGCAGGGTGCGCGCGACCTCGGGATGGTCGGGGCCGAGGAGAGGCTCCTCGATCGCGAGGCACTTCTGGAGCTCGACCGCGGCCTCGTCGCGGTGCCCCGCGCGACCGAGCGTGGAGCCGAGGGCGCCGATCGCAGCGGCGAGATCGACGCGGCGCGTGGGATCGGAGCCGGCGGCGGCCTCGTGCAGCGCTGCAGCGCGCCGGTACGCGGCGATCGCCTCGTCGAAGCGATCGAGGTTGGCGAGCGCCTCGGCGCGCACGGTCTCGAGCTTGGCGAGCTCCACGCCCTGCACGCCGAGGGCGGCCACCGCGTCGCACAGGCCGAGCGCCTCCGCCGGTTGATTCGCGACGATGCGCACCGACGCGTCGAGGATGAGGGCGGACGCGAGGAGCGCGTCGTCGTGCGCGCTCCGGGCGGCTTGCGACGCGCGGGCGAGATGCTTGCGGCCGGCGACGTGTTCGCGGAGCTCGTACTCGACGGCGCCGACGGAGATCAACGCGCGCGCCTGGGTCGCTGGATCGGTCTCGTGCTCGGCCGCGCGTGCAAGCGCATCGGTGCTGGCGTGGGCCTGTGCGAACTTGCCGGCGCGGCGGAGGGCGTCGACCTCGGCGGTCGCAGCGACCAGGGCCTTCGTCGCGTCGGTCGCGACGCTCGGGGCGAGGGCGGCGGTGGTGCAGCCATCCGGGGAAGGGAGCGCGGCGACGGTGAACGGCGCGCGATCGACGATCGAGGCGTCCGCGTGCGACCAGACGGCGAGCTGCGCCTGGAACGCTCCGAGCTGGCGGTCGAGACAGCTCGCACGTGCACGGCGCTCGGCGGGTGGTGCGGCGCACGCGGCGCGTCGCCCGAGCCGCCACGAGCCGGCCCACCGATCGAGGGCGTCCTCGGTGAACGCCGCTGTCGTCGCTCCACGCCCCGGCGCCACCGCCGCGAACCGGGCGGACATGCCTGCGCGGGCCACGGAGTGCCACAGACCATCGACCAGGTCGTCGCCGCACGGGACAGCTGCACCACCGAGCACCAGCGCGGAGAGGGCCACCGCCCCGGCGCCGGCAACGAGGCCGGTGATCGCGAGCGGAGCGGCGATGCTCCGTCGCGCGCGCCGCTCGATCTCGTCGAGCATCGTGGTGAGATCGGGAAACCGCGCGGCGGGATCCGCGGCGAGCCCGCGGCGCAGGCAGCGGTCGAGCCAGCCAGGGACGCGCCGGTCGCCACGCGTGATCTGCTGGTCGCCCATCGCCGTCCAGATCGCCTCGGCGGTCTTGCCCTCGAACGGATAGCGACCGTGGACCGCCTCGAACAGCGTGACCGCGAACGCGAACTGATCCGAGCCGGCGTGTGGACGCACGCCATCGACGAGCTCGGGCGCCATGTACGCCGGGGTCCCCGACAGCGTGCCGGTGACCGACATGAACACCGCCTTCGAGCCGCGTAGCGACGCGCCGGCCGCGCCACCGCTCGCACTCGAGGCGAGCCCGAAGTCGGCGACCCGCGCGCGCCCGGCGTGATCGACGAGCACGTTCTCCGGCTTGAAGTCGCGGTGGACGATGCCGGCCGCGTGCGCCGCCGCGAGCCCGCGCCCGGCGCCACCGACCACCCGCACGGCATCGCGCCACGAGCGCGGGGTCGCGAGCCAGGTGCGGAGCGTGACTCCATCGATCCATTCGGTCGCGAGGACGGCGCGCTCCCCGTCGTCGACGATCTCGTAGACGCCGACCACGTTGGGATGCTGGAGCTGCGCCGCGGCTCGCGCCTCGTGGGCCAGCTTGTCGCGCGAGTCTGCATCGGTCCCGGCGTGCAGTCGCTTCAGCGCGACCGGCCGCGACAGCTCGACGTCTTCACCGCGGAACACCTCGCCCATGGCGCCCCGGCCGACGGCCTCGCCGACCACGTAGCGACCGACCCGCACGCCGGGCTGCCACGGCGGCGGCTGGGTGATCGGGCGGGGGCGCATCGGGCGGTGGGAGCCATACCGAAGCGGCTTCGCCCGAACAAGCCCAAACGCTCGACTGACGCGATTTGGCGCGATCGTGGCGAGCCTTACCCGGTACGGGCACCCGCTCGAGTCAGAACTGACCGACGACGGCCGCGCCACCCGGGACCGGAGTGATCGCGATGTCGCGCCGCATGAGGCGCGGGATCAACAGACCGGCGGCCAGCCCGACGCCGCCTCCCACGACCACATCGGAGAGCCAATGGCGATCCGCGGCGATGCGGAGGTACTCGGTGGACAGCGAGAGCGCGATGCCCGCGCCCCACACGTACGGCTCCGTCCAGTAGTGGCGCCAGTGGCAGACCATGCCGGCGGCCGCCGTGACCGCGAACCCGAGCGAGGAGTGTCCCGAGGGAAACGCGAGGTTGTCCTCGCTGCTGCTGTTGTACTTGGGATTGTTGTAGTAGCGGTACGGGCGCTGCCGCGCCGTCAAGAACTTGATGGCCTGCACGAACACCTGGCTCACCGCGACGGTCTCCGCGACCGGGATGATGTCGTCGATCAATCGGCTCCAGCTCGCATCCCGGTCCGCGATGATCAGCAGCGTGAGCCCGACCGCGGGCGCCAGGACGTAGGCGTCCATGTCGCTGAGAAACCCGGCGCGCTTGACGTCGTTCCAGACCAGCGCGTTGCGCGCGGAGGCATCGAACCCGGGCGGTTCGCACCAGCGGCAGTCCGCGGCGGTGAACGGCTTCTTCAGCACCGTGCTGTTCGCCAGCCAGACCGCACCGAGCCCGAGCGTGACCGAGATGTGGAGGATGCGGTTGCGACCGTCCTTTCCGCGGTACCACGGGACGTAGTCCTTCTCGGCGTGCACCGTGCCGGCGCTCAACAGGATGACAAGAGCGACGGCGATTGCTTTCACGTCGTCACCGTAGCGTGCGCGCGGATCTGTCAGGGAGTGGAACGGCGCGATCCATGGTCAGTCGCCAGTGAGAATCCATGAGATGTCACGCCGTGTAGCGCCACGTCACGGCGGTGAGCCGGAGCGCACGGCTGTTCGGCCGAGGGTCGACGCGAGCAACGTGAACCTGATCGAATCGTGACACGACGACGGATGGCGTCAGAGGCGGTACGCGAGGCCGACCGAGAAGCCGATTCCACCCGTCCATTCGGTCTCTGTCACGTTCGAGGAGTTGCGCTGGTGGATCGTCGGAGGCGCCGGGCTGCGCGCTGGCGGTGGACACGAGCACGACGATCACGCCGATGATTTGCAGGTGGCGCATGTACTCGAGACAGGAGCAAGCGGCGCGCCGCGCACGGCGCTCCCTGCCATCGGCTAGTTGCGCTGGCGCCGCCTCGGGATCGTGGACACGGTCTGAGAGGCGTGTCAGCTACCGGAGGTGGTAGCGGGCAACTCCTGACCTTCGACCACATCGCGTCGGGGATGCCCGGGGTAACGCGCGCAAGAATCAGGTCGCTCGGTTACCTGGTCATGCTGTACTTGGCCTTACGGCGATTACGTGGGGGTCGAATGAAGGACAAGCTGGTGGCGACGGTGGAGGAGCGACGGAGCGGGGCGAGCCTGCTCCGGCTCAGCGGCACGCTCGACGAGCACAACCGGCTCGACGAGCTCACCGAGAAGGTGAGCGGCGCCGAGGTCCTGATCAACCTCTCCGGTGTGGAGCGGATCAGCTCCACCGGGACGCGCGACTGGATCAACTGGCTCAAGTCCCTCGAGACGCGTGGTGTGCGGCCGATCTTGGTCGCGTGCTCGCCTTCGGTCGTCCGACAGCTGAACCTCGTGAAGAACTTCGCGGGCCGCGCGATCGTGAAGAGCTTCCAGGCGCCGTATCACTGCGCGTCGTGCGAGCGCGACAAGCAGCTGCTGATCAACGTGTCGGAGATGCGCGGCCGCGCCACCGCACCACCGTGCACGTGTGACGACTGCGGCAAGGCGATGGCGCTCGCGGACGAGACCGGTACGTACTTCTCGTTCATCGATCACGTGCAGGACACCAAGCCGGTCGTGAAGATCGACGCCGCGGATCTGGCGCGCGGATCGAACCCGTCGGAGAGCGGGAGCGCCGACACCTCCGGCAGCCGGCCGAGCGGGTCGCGGCTGACGCCGAGCTCGCCGTACCTCACGGCGTTTCAGGTCGGCAGGACGCCGAGCAAGGGGCACATCAAGTTCGAGCGACCGAGCGCGCGCACGCTGCCACCGGCGGAGAACAGCCCCGGCGAGCGCGGCTACCTGATCGCGATCGTCGTGCTGATGCTGTGCACGATCGGTGTCCTCGTGTTCATCCTCCTTCGCTAGCAGGGGCGGTTGGTTTTCCTCACGAGCTGCGTGGGGTAGACTGCGCGCCCCATGAGCGCAGCAGACGTGACCGTTACCCTTCCCGATGGCGCCAGCAAGACGGTGCCGGCGGGGACGACGATCGCCGACTTCGTGCGCACCCAGATCGGACCAGGGCTCGCGAAGGCGGCGCTGTTCGCGAAGCTCGACGGCGCCGAAGTCGACCTGTCGCGCACCATCGACAGGTCTGCGCAGCTGGCGATCTTCACCACGAAGAACCCCGAAGGGCTCGATCTCGTGCGGCACGACGCGGCCCACATCGTGGCCAGCGTGGTGCAGAAGCTGTTTCCTGGCACGCAGGTCACGATCGGCCCCACGACCGACGATGGCTTCTACTACGACTTCGCCCGCGACAAGCCGTTCACGCCGGAGGATCTCGAGCTGATCGAGAAGGCGGCGAACGAGGAGGTCAAGGCCGATCACGCATTCGTTCGCACCGAGGTCACGAAGGACGAGGCCCTCGCACTGTTCGGCAAGCTCGGCGAGAAGTTCAAGCTCGAGATCGTCGAGGATATCTTCGCGAAGGGCGCGACCACGCTGACGCTGTACACGCACGGCGGCTGGACCGACTTCTGCCTGGGACCACACGGCCCGTCGACGGGGCGGGTCGGCGTGATCAAGCTGCTCTCGGTCGCCGGCGCATACTGGCGCGGCGATCACCGCAACGCACAGCTCCAGCGCATCTACGGCACGGCGTTCTTCACCCAGAAGGATCTCGATGCCTGGATGAACCAGCAGGAGGAGGCGCGCAAGCGCGACCACCGCAAGCTCGGCAAGGAGCTCGACCTGTTCGCGTTTCACCCCGCCGCTCCGGGGGCGGTGTTCTGGACCGCGAACGGCACGCTGCTGTTCACCGAGCTCCAGTACGCGATGCGGAAGATGTGCCTCTCGAACGGCTACTTCGAGATCAAGACGCCGCTCCTCTACAACAAGCTGCTGTGGGAGAAGAGCGGCCACTGGGGCAAGTACCGCGAGAACATGTTCCTCATCCTCGATCCCGAGGCGGATCCGAACCTCCCCGAGGACGAGCGCGCCAGCTTCTCGCTCAAGCCGATGAACTGTCCGTCGCACCACCTGTTCTACGAGATGAAGCGCCGCTCGTACCGAGAGCTACCGCTGCGCCTCCACACGCAGGACGTGCTCCACCGCAACGAGGCGACCGGGGTGCTCTCGGGCCTGACGCGTGTGCGCCAGTTCCAGCAGGACGACGCGCACATCTACCTGATGGAGTCGCAGATCACCGACGAGGTGAAGCGACTCACGCAGCTGATCGCGAAGGTCTACGGCGCGTTCGGTCTGCAGTTCACCGCCAAGTTCGCGACGCGCCCGGAGAACAAGCTCGGGGACGACGCGCTGTGGGACAAGGCGGAAGGCGCGCTCAAGGCCGCGCTCGTCGAGACTGGCCTTCCGTACGAGCTCAAGCCGGGCGACGGGGCATTCTACGGGCCCAAGATCGACTTCGATGTCGCCGACAGCATCGGTCGCAAGTGGCAGCTCGGAACGATCCAGCTCGACTACCTCGCGCCGGAGAGGTTCGACCTCGGTTACATCGGGCCGGATAACGCCCAGCATCGGCCGGTGGTGATCCACCGCGCGATCTACGGCTCGTTCGAGAGGTTCATCGGGATCCTGATCGAGCACTACGCCGGGAACTTCCCGGTGTGGCTCGCCCCGGAACAGGCGCGCATCCTCCCGGTCTCCGATCGCAACTACGCGTGGGCCGAGGAGGTCCAGGCCCTGATGCAGGCCAAGGGGCTCCGCGTTCACATCGACCGCTCGCACGGCAAGCTCGGGGCGATGATCCGCGATGCGCAGCTGGCCAAGATTCCGTACGCGCTCGTGATCGGCGACAAGGAGGTCGAGGCCAAGGCGGTGTCGCCGCGCAAGCACGGGATCGGGAAGGAGGCCGACCTCGGTCTGATGCCGGTCGACACGTTCCTGACGCAGATCGGGGCCGAAGCGGCGATCCCGTTCTGACGGGCGACCGAGCGCGCGGGCGCGCTGTTCACCACGAGCTTGCTACTGCGCGGAGGCGCACTTGCCCTCAGCCTGCGACTGCACGTACTTGACGTCCTCGGTGCACAGCATGTTGATCTGATCGATCGTCGACTGCTGCGCGTCCTGGAGGTCGTGCCACGACTTGTTCGCGGCCTCGTACTTGTTCTTGATGTCGTCGCGCGTCGCCTGGGCGACCTCCGTGCAGTCGTAGGCCTTCACCACGGCGGTGTGGTAGGCCTTGCAGCTCGCGGGGGCCCACGAGGGGAGGGTCGGATCCACCATACCGGTGTCGTCACCGGTGCCGGGCGAGGCCGGGGTCTTGGAGTCGGAGGACTTTCCGCCGCAGGCGGCGAGAGCGAGGACGAGAGCAAAGGCGGGCTTCATGCCGGTCCTTCCAGCACGCGGCGTGCCGTCGTGCACGCCCGCGGATGAGCTCGGGACGCAGGGATCTGTGCGAATTCGTCGCAGCGTGCTCAGTTGCTCGCGGCGATCGCCCGCGCCCGTGCGGCGGTGACGTGGTCCATGACCAGCACGCCGAGGTGGGCCTGCGCGCTCGCGGGGTCGGCGAGATAGGTGTCGAGGCGCGCGTTGATGTCGTCGGCCACGACCGTGATGTTCGGCAGCGCGGCCATCGTCTGGTAGCCGGAGGTGTAGTCGAGGAACAACGTCGCGCCGGTGGCGGCGCGGGCCTCGGTGAGGAGGGCCGTGATCGCGGTCCACTTCGCGGAGTTGTCGGTGACCATGTACGCGTCCTGGATACGGAGTGATGCGGCGTTCGCGATCGAGAACGTGGTGTTGTCGGGCCACGCTGTGGCATCGATCCCGAGCGGTGTCATCGCCGTGGCGAACCGTCGAAGGAGGACGAGCTTGCCGCGCACATCGCCGACCGCGGGGACGACCGCGGCGGTCGACCACCGATCGGTGAGGTAGCTCGTGAACGTCGCGTCGAACCCGCGCGTGTTGCCGCTCGGTGTGGCCTCCTCCTTCAGGCTCGCGATGATCGCCTCGGTGGGATGCGCCGCGAGGAACGCGTCCACCGTCGCGACCAGCTCCTCGAACGTCTGATTCTGATCGATCGCGCCGTGATAGAGGAGGAACGCGTCGTCGACATGGCGGCAGCGCAGATCGAGGTAGCGCACGCCGGCGGCGAGCTGCTCCGCGATGGTCAGGTCCTGCGTCTTCGCGAGGCCCGCCTGCGGCTCGAACCGCGCCGCGGAGTCGTGCGTGCCCGGGATCGAGAGCGCTGCGAGGCTCGTCGTATCGGGCTGGCTCGCCATCCATCCCGGATCGGCCGGATCGCCGGAGCAGGCGGCGACAGCGAGCGCGAGGAGGAAACGCCACATGCGCAGATCATAACTCGCCAGGCCCAGCCGGATCATGGCGCATGCAGCGACTCGAGAGCCTGGCGCAGCTGCGGCGGGATCGCGGTCGGCGTCCGCGTGATGCGATCGACGAACACGTGCACGAAGTGGCCGTGCGCCGCGGCCTGGTCCTCGGTGGCAGAGAAGATCGCGATGCCGTAGGTCACGGCGCGGTTGCCGAGCTTGTCGACGCGCACCCCGGCGCGCAGCTCCTGCGGGTAGGCGAGCGGTGCGTGATACGCGCAGTGCGATTCGACGACGAGGCCGATGATCGCGCTGCCCGCGATGTCGAGACCGCCGCGCTCGATCAGGAACCGATTCGCCGCGGAGTCGAAGAAGCTGTAGTACGCGACGTTGTTGATGTGGCCATAGATGTCGTTGTCCATCCACCGCGTGGTCAGCGGGGTCACGTACGGATACGCGGTGAGGGTAGGGCGATCGGCAGGCATGGTCACCAGTAGGTCAGGGCGCCCGCGAACAGCTCGCGGAGGCAAGCGGCATCGACGTCGCACGGTGCGTTCGCGAGCAGGCGCTGCTGCGGCAGCGTGCCGGCGATCAGGTGATCGAGATCCGCGGCGGTGTAGCCGACGCCGGCGACGCCGTTCGGCAGCGCGATCGCGCGCGAGAGGGCGATCATGCGATCGGCGAGCAGCGCACCGCCATCGCCGGGTGCAGCACCGCGCGTGTCGGCTCCGAGGAGCGCCGCCGCCTCGAGATGCCGCTCGGGGCAGAACGCGCCGAAGCTGCGAAACACGGACGGTGCATTGACCGCCACGGCGATGCCGTGCGGCACGATCGGCGTCTCGGGATAGCCGACCGGCGCGTACTCGCGCACTCGCCCGGCGACCGCGTAGGCCATCGCGTGCGGCGCGTGGACGCCTGCGTTGCCGAACGCGATGCCGGCGAGCGTGGCGGCCCACATGATCCGCTCGCGCGCCTCGGCATCCGCAGCGTCGGCGACGGCGCGCGGGAGGAACGCCGCGGCGAGCCGCATCGCCTCGCGACAGCCGAGGTCGCTCCACGGGTTCGCGCCCTGGCTCATCGGCCGCGCGGTCGGAGCGGCAGGCGCGGTGCGCTGCGTGAACGAGCGTGCGGTGAACGACTCGAGCGCGTGGCACAGGACATCCATGCCGCTCGCGGCGACGACCATCGCCGGCAGCGTCGCCGTGGTGCGCGGATCGACGATCGCTTCGCTGGGGCGCAACCGCGGCGATGCGATGCCGGTCTTCGCGTGGTGCTCGAGCCAGTCGAAGATCGCGATGCCGGTGACCTCGCTGCCGGTCCCCGAGGTGGTGGGGCATGCGATGTGCGGCGCGAGGGGGCCCGGGATGGGCCGCGCATCGCCGAGCGGGGCGTTGACGTACGTGCGCAGCGGGGCCGCGTACGTGGCGAGGAGGTTCGCCGCCTTGCACGTATCGATCACCGAGCCGCCGCCGAGCGAGATGTAGCCATCGGGGCGTGCGTCGCGGGCGAATTGTGCCGCTGCCGCGAAGCTCGAATCGGTGGGCTCGATCGCGATCGCGTCGAACACGATGGTCTCGAGGCCCACGGTGGTCAGCGAGCGCGCGACCTCGTCGAACCAGGGCAGGGCGCGGAGCCGCGGGTCCGTGAACAGCGCGACGCGGCGCATGCCGAGGGCGCGCGCGCGGTCACCGACCTCCGCGAGCGCCCCGCGGCCGAACGTGACGCGCGAGGCGTCGACGGTGAACGCGGTGTCGCAGCCTGCGGCGTGCGCGGCGAGGTGGCGACAGGTCATGGGCCGGCTACGCGCATGCGCGGAGCCTACCGCGTGTTGTACGTTCCCGTCGAATGACCTCCCGCGCCGTCACGCACGACCGCCTGTTCACGTTCCGGCAGATCCCGCTGCTCGCGGGCGTGCTCGCTCAGCGCGGCATCGATGCGGGGGAGCTGTTGCGCGAGTGCGGCGTGCCGCTCGAGGGCCTCAGCGGTGAGATCACGGCGCCGCTCGGGCGGATCCAGAAGCTGATCGCGCTCGCCGCGGACCGCCTCGGCAACCCGCTGCTCGGCCTCGATCTCGCAGAGCGCGTGCCCAGCGGGGCGTACGGCGTGGTCGTGTTCCTCGTGCGGTCGGCGCCCACGGTGGAGCGCAGCCTCGCCGTGATCTGCGAGCTCGCCCCGCTGATCAATCCGATCGGCGACTTTCGCCTGATGCCGGTGTCCGATGGCTGCGAGCTGCACTACGCCGTGCACGGGCAGCGCGACACCATCGGCCGCCACCTCAACGAGTACACGATCGCGTTCATCGCGGCGCAGTTCGGAGCCGTCCTCGGCGAACCGATGCCGCTCTCGCGGGCGTGGTTCTCGCACACGCGTCCCTCCGGCGGCGAGGCCGTCGCCCAGCGGCTGCGCACCGACGTGGCGTTCCAGCGGCCTGACTGTGGCTTCGCGATCTCGCACGAGACGGCCGCCCGGGTCCCGCGCACCGCCGACGCGCAGCTGTTCGAGTTCTTGCTCGCGCAAGCGCGCGCGCAGCTCGCGTACGTGGGCACGCACGATGTGGTCGCGCAGGTGGTGCGCGTGATCGAGGTCCGGCTCGCACACGGCGATGTCGGGACCGCAGCGATCGCAGGTGCCATGGCGACCACGTCGCGCAGCCTGCAGCGCAGGTTAACCGAGGCCGGCACCACGTTCCGCGACGTCCTCGCGTACGTGCGTGCGCGCCGCCGCGCCCAGCTCGAGCGTGGTGGGTTCTCGGAGACCGAGATCGCTCGCCAGCTCGGCTTCGCCGATGCGCGGTCGATGCGGCGCTCCCTCGATACCTAGCGGCGGCCGAACAGCGTCGGTTCGAGACGCGCGGCTTCGTCACGGCAGATGGCCGCCTCGGTGGCGCTGCCCATCTCGTCGAGCACGCACGCCTTCAAGAAGTACGTCATGCCATCGGGCGTGATCGCGAGCGCCTGATCCAGATCCTGGAGAGCCTCGACGTGATCCCGCCGCGACGCGCGGATCTTGCCCCGGCCGACGAGCGCCGAGACACAGCGCGCATCGAGCTCGAGCGCGCGCGTGTAGTGATCGAGCGCGGCATCGGACTGACCGAGGTCGTCGAGCAGGAACCCGGCCTGGCTCCAGGCGGCCGCATCGGTGCCGAGGTACGGCTGGATCAAGGCGAGCGCGCGCGCCTCGTCCTCGTCGAGGAGGGCGTCCTCGATCTGCGCGCGCACCGCTCGCGGAATCACTCACCCATCCTACCGCCTGGCGTTGGCCGTGGGCGGCGTCAGCGAGCGGATGCGGCGACCCGCCGCGCTGTCGGCGATCAGCGTCTGCAACCGCCGCTCGCGGGTGGCCGCCTGCTTCGCGCTGATCACCCAGTGGATCGCGGCACGCTGATACCACGGCGCCTGCGCGGTGAAGAACGCGGTGGCCTTCGCGTTCGCCCGGAGCCTGGCCTCCTGGTCCGGTGCGAGCACAGCTGCCGCGTTGCGCTCGAACGAGTAGACACCCGTCTTCGCGGCGGTGCGCTTCGCGAACGCCCGCAGCCCGGCGGGCCGCATCTTGCCGGCAGCGGTCAGCGCCTTCACCTTCGCGACGTTGATCGCGCTCCAGATGCTCGTCGGCCTCCGCGGCACGAACCGGATCGCGTACGCCTCGTCGCCGAGGCTGTGGCGCACGCCATCGATCCAGCCGAAGCACAGGGCTTCGTCGACGGACTCGGGCCACGTCATGCTCGGCTTGCCGGTCGAGACCTTGTAGTACCCGACCAGCAACTCCTTCGCGGTCGCGTGGTGCGCTTCGAGCCAGGCGCGGAACTTCGCGGGCGTCGCAAAGAACTTCGGCTTCGGTGCGGTCCGGGTCATGCGGATCGGGCGAGCGTGGTGATCCGCGACCGGGGCGGCCTACTTGAACAGCTCGGCGGTGTGCGTCGCGAGCTCGGCACCGGCGCGGTCGTGCGCGCGGGTATAGGCGGCCACGGCCCGCGGCGCCACGTCGCGCATCCGCGCGTTCAGGGCTTCGGCGAACGCGCCGCCCAGCGCCATGTCGAGAGCCTGGCCGCGGCGGAGTGCGACGAACAGGTCGGTGGTGGGCGTGGTCGGCGACGCGATGGTCGCGGATTCGTCGGCGAACGCGGCATAGAGCTCGCTCAGAGCTTGCAGCTCGGGGTCGAACGCCACGGCGTCGTGGATGGTGGTCGCGGCGAGTGCTGACTGGCCGTTGCGATACTGCGCGTCGGCCACGCGGAGTGCGCTCGCGCGTCGTTCCATCCCGAGCTCGAATGCGCTTCGTCGCTCCACCGCCACGGCAGGCTCGCAGCGGATGCTGACCTCTGCGTCCTCGTGCGGCGAGGTCTGCCGCGCGGGTTCGCGCATCCCCACCGTGAGCACCACGAGCATGGCCAGGCCGAGCCACTCGAACCGGAACATCCTCCCAGTCTACGCGCTCGTGCGCGCCGTTCAACTCAGTTGTCGTTGAGCCCGAGCTGCTTGCGCAGGTAGGGCTCGCTGCCGACGGTGCCGGGGACCGTGCCGTCGAGCTCGTCCCAGCACTCCTGCCGCCACCAGCAGAACAACAGGGGTTGGCGGAACCCGTGGTCGCGGCGCGAGAACGCCTTGTCCATCGCCACGAACAGATCGCGCTGGCTCAGCCGCCAGTGCTCGAGGTCGTGCTGCGAACCAAAGGCGACGATATCGAGGCCGAGCGCGGGCATCAGGTAGCCGACGCCGTAGTTCCAGCCATAGAGGCGGAACTTCAGCGCCCCGGTCGTGTCGACGACGTGCGCGGTCTCGAGGCCGTACTCCTCGTCGGCGAGGGCGCGGCCGAGCTCGGCGGGGCTCCCCAGGATCGCGGTGAGCTGACGTCGCTCCTCGGGCTCGAGCTCGTCGATCCGGGTCGGCGTGCGCGCGTTCGTGATCGCGAGCTGGAGCTCGTGCTCGGGCTGGTAATCCGAGTCGCGCGGAGTGCTCGCGATGATGTCCCCCACCTGCCCCGCGTAGACGCTCGTTGCCGGATCCTTCGGCTTCGTCATGCCAGCATTCTAGACGCGCGCGCGTTCCACAGGAGGATCGCGGCCACCGTTGGCGCGAGCGGAACGACCGCGACCTGCTGCTTGCGTGGGCCGCGGCGTGTATGGTGGCGCCATGACTCGACGTTCGATGCTGCTGATCACGAGTGCGGCGCTCCTCACGGGCTGCGGCGGAACCAAGGATGACGGACCGGCGGAGACGGGCTCGGCGAAGGCGCCCGTGGTGGTCGAGAAGGAAGCGGCGCGTGAGCTCGTCACGATGCAGCGCAGGACGGTGTCGAGCCGCGTCGGCAGCCTCGAGTTCTCGATCGATCTTCCCGATCCGGCGTCGGCCCCGCGGGTCGGCACCGACAGCACGACGTACGACTTCAAGAGCACGGCGATGCAGCTGACGATCACGGCGCTCGGTACGCCGATCGCGACCGGAGATCTGACGCGGAAACGCGAGCTCTCCGAGGAAGGGCGCACGAAACACACCGAGGAGCTGCTGCGCGCCGACGAGACCTCGGGTGGCTACGTCGTCACGAAGGCGCGCAAGGACGCCACGTGGTTCTCGTTCGAGCACTGCCGCAACATCCCGTCGGGCACGGTGTGTTGCGCGGCGAGCCTGCGGACGAAGGAGCCGATCGCCGACATGCGGGTGGTGATCGACTGGGTCACCGATGTGTGCCAGCACATGACCGTGAAGGGCGAGCCGCACATGGTCCCGGAGACGGTGGATACCAGGAAGACCAAGGGGTGATCCTCGGGGCGTGGCGGGCGAGCTCGATCCGGCGCGGCTGAGTCCCGGTGGAGCTCGGCGGTCGGGTCAGCCGGGCCACGCGAGCTTGCAGTCGGGCGCGTTCACCGGCGTCCCTCGCGAGGTGCACAGCGGAATGGTGCCGGCCCAGTAGGGCAGGGCGAGGTCCTCGCCGTCGTCGGGGAGTGGCGGGCCGCTGCGGATCTTCGCCG
This sequence comes from Myxococcales bacterium, assembly GCA_043759315.1. GTDB lineage: Bacteria > Myxococcota_A > Polyangia > Haliangiales > Haliangiaceae > JABFXX01. The sequence goes on along the minus strand of JAYVLW010000552.1, from coordinate 4,450 downwards.
ACGCCTCCGTGATCGGCACGGCGAGCACCGAGGTCGCCGCGAGCTCCTTCGCGTTCGGCGGGCGGCACGCCGCGGAGCGATTCGGGGCGACGCGATCGATGAGCGCCGCGAGGGCCGCCAGCTTCGCGGCGGTGTCGTCGACGGGCGTCGCCGTGCCGAACATCACGACCGATCGGTAGTTGACGGAGTGGTGGAACGCGGTCCGAGACAGCACGAGCTCGTCGAGGAGCGTGACGCACACCGAGACCTCGATGCCTCCGGCGAGCGAGCGCAGCATGTGGCTCGCGGCCGAACCGTGGATGTACAGGTGATCCTCCACCCGCACGTGCGTGGTGGGGATCACGACAGGGCCCTGCGCGGTGACGAACGCGACGTGACAGATCAGCGCCTCGTCGAGGATCGCGTCGATCACGGCGCGCTCGTGGGATCCGCGCTGCGGCTTGCGGCGGACCGTCGTCCGGGCGGTGACGGGGAGCGAGGTGGTCATGGTGCGAAGGTGACGTTTGAATGGCGTAGGAAACAGGTCCATGATGCAAAATCTATGTGGTCCATCGAGAGACGGCGCGGTGCAGGGGCCGCGGCGATGTTCGTGAAGGTCGCGAGCGAGATCGTGGAGTCGATCCGCAGGGGAACGTTGCAGCCCGGCGATCGACTGCTCAGCACGCGTGCGCTCGCCACGCAGCTCGGTGTGAACCGCAATACGATCGTCGCGGCCTACGACGAGCTGATCGCGCAGGGCTGGATCACCACGCGCGGTGCCGGCGGCACGGTGGTGTCGCGCGAGCTGCCGGAGCGGGCCGTGACGCGTGCGCCGGCGGTGCCCGCCGGGATCTCCGCACGGCCCGGGTTCGAGCTGCGGACGGTGGCGGTGCCGTTCGCCCCGTTCGGTCCTCCGGATACCCTCTATCACCTCTCGGGCGGCGTGCCGGATACGCGGCTGATGTCGACGACGATGCTCGCGCGCGCGTATCGCCGCGTGCTCGGGTCCCGCACCGGTCGGCTGGGGCTCGACTACGGACCGCCGCACGGCGTGGAGCGCCTGCGCGTCGCGATCGCGGCGATGCTGCGGGCGAACCGGGGGATCCCGGCGACCGCCGACAACATCCTCGTGACACGCGGCAGTCAGATGGCGCTCGACCTGACGACGCGACTGCTCGTGCGCCCGGGCGAGACCGTCGCCGTGGAGGAGCTCGGATACCGCCCGGCGTGGCGTGCGTTCGAGGAGGCCGGCGCGAAGGTGGTGCCGATCGCCCTCGATGGGCACGGGCTCGTTGTCGACAAGCTCGCGGCCGTGCGCCCGCGCTGCGTGTACGTGACGCCACACCACCAGTACCCCACCACCGTGCTGCTCTCGCAGGCCCGGCGGAGCGCGCTACTCGAGCTCGCGCGCCGCGAGAAGTTCGCGGTGCTCGAGGACGACTACGATCACGAGTTCCATTTCTCCGGACGCCCGGTCGCACCCCTCGCGGCGTCCGATCCGGGCGGCAGCGTGATCTACATCGGCACGCTGTCGAAGATCCTCGCGCCGGGCCTGCGGCTCGGCTTCGTGTCCGCGCCGGCCAAGGTCATCGACGCGCTGGCCCGCCTCCGCTCGATGGTGGACCGCCACGGCGATCAGATCCTCGAGCAGGCGGTGGCGGACCTGATCGAGGACGGCGAGCTGCAACGCCACGCGCGCAAGATGCGGCGCGCGTACGAGGTGCGCCGCGACGCGCTGGTCACGGCCGTCCGCAAGGAGCTCGGCGGCGTGCTGACGTTCGAGCTTCCGGCCGGCGGGATCACGCTGTGGGCGCGGGTCGCGCGCGATGTGGCGCTCGAGTCGTGGATCGAGCGCGCGCATGCCCGTGGCGTCGCGGTGGCCGCGGCGCGTCACTTCGCCGTGGATGGCAAGCCGCGTCCGTTCATCCGGCTCGCGTTCGCGCGCTACGACGAACGCGAGCTCGCGGATGCCGTGCGCCGGCTGCGCGACGCCTTGCCTCGCGGGAGGACATCGACGAGGCTCGCTGCATGACCTACACGCTCTACTGGTCTCCAGGCACCGCGAGCCTGGCCGTGCACTGGGTGCTCGTCGAGCTCGCCGTGCCGCACGAGCTCGCGCGCGTCGATCTCGATGGGAAGCAGCAGAAGACGGATGCGTATCTCAAGCTCAACCCGAACGGTGTCGTGCCCACGCTGATCGTCGACGGCGTGCCGCGCTACGAGGCCGCGGCGCTCGTCATGCTCCTCGCGGAGCGCCACCCCGAGGCGGGGTTCGCGCCGGCGGTGGGCACGGCCGCGCGCGCGGACTTCCTGATGTGGACGGTCCACCTCGCGAACACGCTCCAGCCCGCGTTCCGCGCCTGGTTCTACGCGGACGAGCCCGCGGGACCGGCAAACGCAGACGCGGCCCAGGCCTCGGCGCGCACTCGCATCGAGGCCACGTGGGATCGTGTAGCCGCGCACCTCGCGGGGCGCACGTACATGACCGGCGACGCGATCAGCGCCCTCGACTTCTACGCGACGATGCTGATGCGGTGGTCGCGCAACATGCCGAAGCCGGCGACGGAGTGGCCCGCGATCGCCACGTACGTCGCTCGCATGAAGGCGCGACCGTCGTTCAAGACGCTGTACGATCGTGAGGGTCTGACCGAGTGGGCGTGACGCCGTGGACGTTCGCGCGGCCACCGGCGCCGACGCGGCAGGCGGCCGTGACGCTCGTGGTGTTCGGCGCGCTGACCCGCGACGAGCCGATGTCGATGTCGAAGTTCGGCGCGCCAGGAACCGCGTTGCCCGACATCCGCATGTTCGCGCGCGCCGATGATCCTGCTTGGTTCGACGGTTGGCGGTCCGGATCGCTGGGTGCGATCGCGCGCGCTGATCTCGCTGGTGATACAGCCGCGCTCGCGCGCGCCGACGTGTTGCACGTGGTGACCGCGGAGGTCACCGGGCCGGCGGACCTCGTGTTCCTGCAGACCGCGTGGGCGATCGCGCGCTACTTCGTGGCACGCGGCGCGACCACGGTGCTCGACGCGCACGCGATGAGGTTCCACGCCGGTGTGTCGCTCCCCCCGCCGGGCGCCCTCGACGTGGCGCACGAGGTGCGCGTGGTCTACGAGACCGAGTCGACCCGGCCGGATCAGGCGCACGCGATCCATACCCGGGGCATGCGGAAGTTCGGTGCGCCGGATCTGGTGGCGCTGTGCAGCGATGGTGACGGGGCGCTGATCTCGACGGCCATGGGCGAGCTGGCGGATGCGGTCGCGCGGGGGCAGGAGCTGGGAACGCCGCGCCACCGCGTCGACGTGATGCCCGGCGTCATGTGGGTGGTCGTCCCCGACGAGCACCGGATCGGTGACCTCCTGCAGCTGAACAACGCCGCCCGCGTGATCGTGGACGCGGACGGTCACGATCTGGTCGGCGTCGCCGACCGTCTGCGCCGAAGACCGAGCTGAGCGCGAGGTCTCCTCCGGAGCATGGAAGATTCGTCACCGAGTCGACGATCGAGTGACCCGCGCCCGCAGCTCGTCGAGCGGCATCGTTCCCGGGGCGCGGCGCTCGCGCACGGCCTCGGCGGCGAGCTGCTGCAGCGCGCAGTTCACCGGCGTCGGGACACCGTGGAGCCGGCCGAGCATGGCGATCTCCCCGTTCAGAAAATCGGTCTCGAGCTCGGCCGTTCCGCGCGCGAGGCTCTGCCACGTGGAGCCTCCGTCGCGCGTGGCGCCGGCGATCGGCCTCGACTGATAGCCCTCGCGGCTCGCCTGGTCCTCCGCCTCTGTCGCGCACGCCAACCCCGCGGCGGAGAAGCACGCCCGGGCCTCGGCGCGCGCGCGAACGACAAGGTCGGACTCCCGGGCTTCGGGGCCGCTCAGCGCCTCGGCACCGTTCGCGAGGTTCGAGACAAGCTTCGCGCGCTTCCACTTCATGATCTGCGGCCGCACGAGGCTGGCGAACCCGGCGACGATCAACTCGCCGGCGATCTCGTCGGCCAGGTCACCGGCGCCGTCGGGGTAGCGCCCGATGTCGAATAGTCCAGCGACCGGCGCGGCCCACACCTGAACGACCCCTGGCGTCAGGTAGGCCGCGGGCATCTTGACGCAGGCGCCGTACACCTCGTCGACCTGGCGCAGTGCGATCCGCTCGGCCTCGACGCCATTCGTCAGGCACAAGATCGGGACGTGCCGCGGGACCGCGATCTGCCGCAGCGCCGCCGCGGCATCCTGCGTCTTGACCGCGACCGCGAGCACGTCGCCGTCGCGCCACGCGAAGCGCTCGTGCACGTCGGCGATCTCGGGGTGGACGATAAACGTCGCGTCGGGGGACTCCACGCGCAGGCCTCCGGCGCGGATCGCCGCGAGCTGTGGCCCGCGCGCGATCAACACCACATCGCGCTTGGCGCGCGCGAGCAGTCCGCCGATGACGCCGCCGATCGCACCGATCCCGAGGATGACGAGGCGCATAGGGTGACTCCGGT